>CAYJUQ010000035.1:6432-9265 GCA_964373425.1 uncultured Candidatus Saccharibacteria bacterium | reverse complement strand
TCGCATTTATGCACTTCAATTGTTCCCGGCACAAACTCCCATTTATTCTCTTTCGTCACCATATCAATCGTTACGTCTTCTCCTTGGCCAGACGCACAACCAACACTTTTTAAGAAAACGGTGCGCCATATCACACCTCCGCCAAGAAGGAGCACGATAAGGATACCAAGGGCAACAAACTTCTTATTCATAGTTTCCATTATACCAATTCATTTTTTAGTAACAAGACGCATCTATCCACACTCATGGCAACTCCTCTTACACAAGTCTTCAGGATAAAAGGAATGCACTGCTCTTCATGCGGCGTGCTTATCGATAAGATGCTTGTAAAGCAGCCGGGTGTTATCAGGGCATCGGCAAGTTACGGCGCAGAGCGGCTTGTACTCGAATATGACCCGGAAAAAATTAGCGTTGAGAAAGTGATGGACTTCGTGGGGAAGCTTGGCTATAAACTAAGCATTCCGAAAGATATTGAAGCGATGGAACGCGAGGAAGAGAAAGAGCGCGCACGGGACCTTAAACAGTTGAGGAACACCGTTATCGTCAGTTTTGCGATTGCATCGCCGATTGTTCTTTACTACATGCTCGTGCATATGTTTAACGTGCGGCACGTGCATGAATTTTTCCAGTTTATCACCATTTCTCAGCCAACATTTACGGGGCAAGGATTTTTTGCGCTCGGAGAATATCTCGCAAATTACGGCTTTTGGTTCGTTGTGCAACCCGTCAAATCCGCTCTCGCTTTATTCATGGATCCCTACCATCCGCCCTTCCGCATCGATCTTAACTATATTTACTTTGTAATGACGACACCCATTCAGTTTGGTGTAGGATGGGTGTTTTATAAAAACACCATTACCGCGCTCCGCGTTGGCTCAACCAGCATGGATGTGTTGGTGGTGCTGGGGACGTCTGCCGCGTTCTTCTATAGTGCCATCGGCTTTTTCTTTCTCGGCATTGATCATCCGTATTGGGAATCATCTGCCGCGTTGATCTCCTTTATTATTCTCGGTAGATATTTCGAAGAGCTTGTGAAGGGGCGAGCATCAGCCGCGCTTAAAAAACTCCTGAAACTTGCGCCAGAAAACGCGCACGTCATACGTGAGGGTAGGGAAATTGAGATGCCTCTTGCCGACGTGAAGGTTGGAGATGTGTACCTTGTAAAGCCCGGAGAAAAAATCCCTGCTGATGGCGTAGTGCTTGAGGGTGAATCCTCCGTCGATGAGAAGGTAGTTACCGGAGAGAGTATGCCCGTTACAAAAAAAGCCGGAGATGCGGTGATCGGCGCGACGGTGAACACCTACGGGCTTTTAAAGTGCAGCGCAAAGCAAGTGGGGAAGGACACTCTCTTAAATCAAATCATTCGCATGGTTGAAGAAGCCCAGGCATCGCGTGCCCCGATTCAGCGGTTTGCCGACCGTATTACCGAGTATTTCGTTCCGGGAGTGATCCTTATCGCGATTTTTGCATTCGCATTTTGGTATGGCACCCAGAGCGTTGGTTTTACCCCCTCACTTCTTATTGCCGTTGCGGTGCTTGTCATTTCCTGCCCCTGCGCAATGGGGCTTGCAACGCCAACCGCTATCATGGTGGGAACCGGCAAGGGCGCAGAATCCGGAATCCTTATAAAAGGAGGCGAGGCGCTTGAGAAAGCGTATAAGATCAATGCGATTGCGTTTGATAAAACCGGAACGCTCACGAAAGGCGAACCCTCGGTTACTGATGTGGTGCCGTACGGCGTTTCTGCAAACGATATGGTAAAATATGCGGCGATTGTAGAACGCGGATCAGAACACCCGCTCGCCAAGGCAGTGATAAAAAAAGCGAAAGAACTGTTTGGCGATACCATCCCCGAACCACAGGGTTTCAGGGCGCATTCGGGATTAGGGGTGAGCGGCGAGTTTGAGGGCAAGGAAATTCTCGTGGGGAATGAGCTCTTCTTTGAAAAGCAGGGGATGGGCGTGGAGGGGGCCGAGGCCGATGTTGAACGATTGTCGAATGAAGCAAAAACTGTGGTGTATGTAGGTTACGACCGGAAACTCATCGGACTCCTTGCGCTTGCAGATACCCTGAAAGACTATGCGAAAGAAGCGATTCAGGCGTTGAAACAGATGAAAATGGAGATCATTATGATCACCGGCGATAATGAAAAAACTGCAAAGGCAATGGCAAAAATTGTTGGTATTGATCGGGCGCTCTGGCGCGTGCTTCCGCAGGATAAGGCGAATATCATCAAAAAACTTCAGGATGAAGGGAAGGTGGTGGCGATGGTGGGGGATGGTATCAACGATGCCCCGGCGCTTGCACAGGCAGATATCGGTATTGCGGTGGGTTCCGGCACCGATGTTGCGATTGAGACAGGACAGCTTGTCCTTATCAAGGACGATCTTCGGGATGTGGTGACGGGTATAGATCTTTCCCGGAAAACGATTAATAAAATTAAACAGAATCTTTTCTGGGCGTTCATCTATAACACGCTTGGTATCCCCATTGCCGCCGGAATTCTTATCCCGGTCTGGGGCTTTGCCCTGCGGCCGGAACTCGCGGGTTTTGCAATGGCATTTTCATCGGTATCGGTTGTGATGAACTCTTTGCTCTTACGGAGATACAAGCCAAAGGTTTGAAAATTGTAACGCGTAATCCGTAACGAACGAGTAATTCCTAATTACTGGTTACGCGTTACATACATCATTATGGAAAAAATAACACTTAATGTCGGCGGGATGCACTGCGGAAGCTGTGCAACCTCAATCCAGATGTATCTTTCCACGCAAGACGGGGTAGCGAAGTCCACGGTTGACTATAACGGGAAGAAAGCGGAGATTGAATTTGA
>CAYJUQ010000035.1:0-6332 GCA_964373425.1 uncultured Candidatus Saccharibacteria bacterium | reverse complement strand
GGGATTTCGCAATTTTGACCGGCGCCCTTACCTTATTTTTCTTCTATAAAAAATACACCCCTTCATTATGAAAATAACCATCCTTTCAACACCGGGGTGCGTGCATTGTCACGAAGTAAAAGTATTTTTAGAGAGTATAAAACCGGAGTTTCCGGGGCTTGATATAGAAGAGATTGATATGCTTACTCCCGAAGGACAGGCGCTTGTCGAGAAACATCAAATTATGGCTTCTCCCGGAGTATTTATGGATGGAGAGCTTATCGGTGTGGGCGGAGTGAATAAAGGAAAACTACTTGAACGATTGCGCGGAGAAAAGACATAGAAATTAGCAAGGTATTCTAAAAGCGGCAGAAATGTCGCTTTTTTGTTTTACGAGGAGTGTATTCCAAACCGTGCGCTGCTCTGGTATCCTGTGGAAAATCTGTGGTTGACACTATGTCACGCAGTGGGATATTATCTAAGCATAGTGGTAAATTGTGGATAAATGTGGGGAAAACTCCCCCTAGCTGTGGAAAACCAACCATGTTTATAGGCGAATACACCCATCAGATTGATGATAAGAAGCGTCTCGCGATACCCGCGAAATTCAGAAGGGATCTCGGGAAGAGGGCGGTGGTCACGCGAGGACTTGATAACTGCCTTTTCCTCTTTCCTTTGGGGGAGTGGAAAACGCTTGTTGAAAAACTAGGAAAACTTCCCTTGGGGCAGGGCGATGCTCGGGGATTCATCCGGCTTATGCTTGCAGGAGCCATGGATGTGGAACTTGATTCTCTGGGGCGCATCCTTATTCCCGATTACTTGAAAACATATGCGTATTTGAGAAAGCGCGTCGTGCTCACTGGCCTTTCGACGCGCATTGAGATTTGGGATGAGAAACAATGGGCGAAGTATAAAATGCGATCAGAAAAACAAATCGGCAATATGGCAGAACGTCTCGGTCAATTAGGCATATAACATACCTCTGTGCACATCCCCGTTCTTTCAAAAGAGGTACTTACCTATCTTGCTCCCGAACCTAATGAAAATTTTATTGACGCAACATTTGGGTTTGGTGGCCACACGAAATTAATCCTCGAAAAGACAAGCCCCCATGGGAAGGTGCTCGGCATTGAGATCGATAGCGATCTTTACGAGAAAGTAAAAAAAGAGATGCTCCCGCAATTATCCTCTCGGAAACGACTTATTTTTATTAATGAATCTTTTACACGCATACAACATATTGTTTCTCAATATCGCGTTCATCCGATCCACGGTGTTTTGTTTGATCTTGGAATGTCGTCTTGGCATCTTGAAGAGAGCGGAAGAGGATTTTCGTTTGTAAAAGATGAACCGCTCCTCATGCGATACGATGGAGGAGTGCATGGCCCCAACAATATTCCCACAGCCTATGATCTCGTAAATTTCTGGAAGGAAGATGAGCTTGCATCGATTTTCCGGATATACGGCGAAGAACGTTTTGCAAAACGAATTGCGCGAGGCATTTGCGAGGCAAGAAAAGAAAAGAGAATCATAACCGCAAAAGGGCTTGCCGACATTATTACAAAGAGTTATCCTCAACGGTTCTTTCGAACACATTCCCGAGAACGAACATTCCGTCTCCATCCCGCGACCCGTGTATTTCAGGCGTTGCGGATTGCGGTCAATAACGAGCTCCAAAATATCCAAATCGCGCTTCCCCAAGCGTTTGAAGTTCTGGAGCCGGGGGGGAGACTCGTCGTAATCTCCTTTCATTCGCTTGAGGATAGGATCGTAAAGCATCTCTTCCGCGGCCTCGCAAAGGAGAGGAGGGCGGAGCTCCTCACTACAAAACCAATTCAACCCCAGCGATCGGAAATTAGCATAAATCCGCGTTCACGCAGCGCAAAGCTCCGGGCGCTTCGCAAAATCTAACGTATCATGAGCCACACACTCGCACTTACAAAAAAATATTTCCTCTCTTACCCCCGAACAGTTTCCCATTCGAAAGCCCATGTGTGGCATGTTCGTGTTGTGCTCACTCGCATTCTTTTGGCTGCAGCCGTTTGCTTAGTTCTTCTCACCTTTGTTTTTTTGAGCACGCGTTCCGTAGGGTATTCATACGATATCGGTAAATTTGAATATCGCAAAACCACGCTCTTGGGTGAGCAAAAAAATTTAGAAATGGAGCTTGTGCGTCTTCGATCGCTTACCAATCTCGAGTTACAAGTAGGGGGTCTCGAGCTTGAGCGAATAGACAAGGTGGGATATCTCCATATAAAAACCGATATGTTCGCATTGGAGCCGTAGATGCTCGCATCTTTTCGGCGTATGGTATAATAGTCGCGTCGGCATTCGATTCCGGAAGATGTCTATTCTATATCGTGGCGAACTATGGCATCATCACGAACTCCCAAGCTCGAGCCCTCTCACCCTAGATTAATCGTATCGGTATTCGTCTTTTTTCTCTTTGGAGCGGCAATTCTCGGCCGTCTCTTTTTTCTTCAGGTGGTGAAGGGAGATTACTATGCGGCGCTCTCGCGGGGGCAATACACCGTGTATGAGGAACTCGCACCAAAACGGGGAGAGGTGGTGCTGCAGGGTGTGCGGCGAGAAGGAGATAGGGTTGAGATAGAATTTTTCCCGCTTGCACTCAATAAACGCTTCCCTCGCGCGTACCTTGTGCCAAGCGCCATTGAAAACAAAGAGGAAACCACAAAGACGCTTGCTTCTCTCTTAGGGATTCCGGAAGAAGAGGTCCGTGAAAAGATCCGGAAAGAAAATGATCCCTACGAGCCCCTTAAAGACCATCTATCGGATGAAGAAGCAAAGAAACTTGAGGAACTTACCTTACAAGGTGTTGTAGTCGCATATGGGGAAGACCGTTTCTACCCTCAAGGAAATCTTGCAAGCCACATAATTGGGTTTCTTGGATTCAAGGGGGAGACACGGCAAGGTCAGTATGGGGTTGAAGAGTACTACGAAGATACGCTGAAAGGGAACGTCGGTTTCCTGCAGGGCGAAATTGATCGAAAGGGGAGGCTTCTTGCAGCACTTAAGCACCTTGTCAATCCTCCGCGTGATGGGAGCACACTCGTGCTCACCATCGATTACAATATTCAGTTCATGGTCGAGAGAGCGCTCGAAGAGCTCGTCGGGAAATGGGATGCAGATTCCGGGAACATTATTATTATGGAACCCTCCACCGGCAAGATCCGGGCCCTTGCAAGTCGTCCCGCCTTTGACCCAAATTATTATAGCGATGTTGAGGATATTTCGTACTTTTTAAACCCCGCGATCCACAGCCGTTTTGAATTCGGATCGGTATTTAAACCCGTTACCATTGCATCAGCGATGAACGAAGGGAAGATTACGCCCAATACAACGTATGAGGATACGGGCGAGGTGAAAATTGGCGGCTACACCATTTTCAACTATGATAGGAAGGCACACGGGGTGCGAACGATGACGAACGTGCTCGAACTCTCTTTGAATACGGGCGCCATTTTTGCCGAAAGATCTTTAGGGAACGATCTTTTTCGATCCTACGTTGAGCGTTTTGGGTTTCATGAAAAGACCGGTATTGATCTTGCGGGTGAGGCGACGGGCGATATCTTGAATCTCTACAAAACCCCCGAGATTAACTTTGCAACCGCATCGTTTGGGCAAGGTATTGCGGTAACTCCTCTTGAGATGGTAAGCGCGATAAGCGCCATTGCAAATGGCGGCACCATGATGCGTCCCTATATTGTTGAGGAGATCATTCATGCTGACGGCACACGCGAGGCTGTGGCTTCTCGACCTCGCAGGGAAGGCGTGCTCACGAGTGAGACGGCATCCCGCGTAACCGCAATGATGGTAAGTGCCGTGAAAAACGGACAGTACAAGAAAGCACAAGTTCCCGGGTATCTCGTTGCGGCGAAAACCGGTACCGCCCAAGTGCCGAATGAATCTGGCACGGGGTATTCCGATAAGACTATTCACTCAGTTGTGGGATTTGCCCCCGCATTTGATCCGAAATTTATCGCCTTCATTCAATTAAATAATCCCAAAGGTATTCGTTTTGCTGCTGATTCACTCACCCCAACCTTTAGAAAAATCGGAGAATTTATACTCGGCTACTACGGGATACCGCCAGACGAGTAGAAAAGTATCAGAGTGTCAAAAGTGTCAGAGTGTCAGAGATCGAAAATGTGCGTCAATAGAAATCTTTGCTACTTTGCTACTTTGCTACTTTGACACCCGTTTTGTTTCGCAAACCATTACAATACATCCTTAAAGGGCTCGCCCGGTTGATACTCCTGCGGTATCACCCAGTTGTCATTGGTGTTACCGGAAATGTTGGGAAAACGAGCACAAAAGACGCCATCGCCTGTGTGCTTAGCGGAGGCGGTATGCGTATACGAGGAAGTTCAAGGAACTACAATAATGAAATTGGGGTACCCGCTACAATTCTCGGTGTTGCTCCTGCGGGAAAAAATATAGTGAAGTGGGCGTGGAATCTTCTCCGAGGTACCCTCGGGATTCTTTGGAGTCCCGGCTACCCAAAAGTGCTCGTGCTTGAGCTTGCGCTCGATCGCCCCGGCGATATTAAATACCTTGTACGATTTTTAAAGCCTCGCATCGGAGTGGTGACCGCGATTGGCGAGATACCTGTGCATGTTGAATTTTTCTCTGGTCCCCAGGCGATTAGCCGCGAGAAATCAGAGCTTATTAAGGCGCTTCCTCTTGATGGGACCGCGATTCTTAATTATGATGATGAAGTGGTTCTTGAAATGAAGGAAAAGACGAAAGCGAACGTGATGACATTTGGCTTTGGCGAAGGGGCGGATGTCCGTGCGACAAACTACGAACTCAAGGGAGAAGATAGTGAGGAAGGATATATTCCCCAAGGTATTGTGTTTAAAGTAGAGTATGAGGGGAGCGTGGTTCCTATCCGTCTTCCGAATGTGTACGGGAAACAGCAGGTGTATACGGCGCTCGCTGCGGTTGCGGTTGGTCTTGCATGTGAAATTAATCTCGTTGAGATTTCGAAAGCGCTTGAATCGTACGTATCACCAGCCGGGCGAATGAATTTGCTCCGCGGGGTCAAGAGAACGTGGATCATCGATGATACATATAACGCCGCTCCCATTTCGACCGTTGCCGCGCTCGAAACGCTAAAAGAGCTTCCCGCAAAACGAAAAATCGCCGTCCTTGGCGATATGCGAGAGCTTGGGAAATATACGGTTGAGGCGCATGAGCGGATTGGCGAGGAAGCGGTGAGAGTGTGCGATATACTTATCACCTGTGGTATGAGAGCGAAGTTTATCAGTGACGAGGCGCGAAAGAGGGGATTTCCCGAGAATAAGTTGTACCATTTTAATGAATCGCAAGAAGCCGGGCTTCCGCTCCAAAAATTACTTGAGTCAGGAGATGTGGTGCTTGTGAAGGGATCACGGGCGATGCGGATGGAGAAAGTAGTGGAGGAGATAGTGGAAAGAAGTTGAGCAGTGTTTCTCAACACGCAGAAAACCCCAGCGAGGTTTTCTGCTCTGTCCTCGGTTCGCTCCCCCCGACTGCGGTCGGGGGACCATGCCCGCTCGCCTGCGGACGGTTTCGAAACACTACTCAACTTCTTTCCACCAGTATTTAGACATTAACTATTAGAAATTTTAATAGGGCCCCATCGTCTAGTGGCCTAGGACGCCTGCTTCTCAGGCAGGTAACAGGGGTTCGACTCCCCTTGGGGCTACTAAGGTTTTAACCTCTGTATTTTCCAAGAGGAGTCGAAGGGTACCCGAAGCGAGTGCATGTCTGCACTCGATGAGGGACCCTGGCTTCGAAGGAGGAGTGAGCCGGCACCCTCTAGGGTGGCGAACGACGGGTGAGAAGGACTCCCCTTGGGGCTACAAACCTTGCCAAGATACACGTGCTGTGATACGATTCCATATCGGAACAAGATTTTAGTTTTTTGAAAGGAGGTAGCGAGTAATGCGGATTCTTTGTTTGCTTAACATATTGATCGGCATGGGACACGATTTTGAGCAACTCTGTGATGATACCGGTAGCACCGCGCTTGTTTGTCGTAGATGCGATAAGATAGAAGATGTACGCCTTTACGAAAGAGGAGCGTTTAGAAGTGACTCGCCTCCGCTCCCGCACGAAATAGTTCTCTCACCGCTCGTTGCAAGATACGTTCCCAATCGGAAGGTTGATTCGGTACATCACGCCATCCACCACCTTTGTTCTTAATCCACAACGATCATAAAAACCCTGCAAAGGGTTTTTTCTTATGGAGCGCCTATTTTAAAGGGAGTAAATGCGTGATATAATGAGAATAATGCCAGAAGAGAAAAATCAACGGGATCGTTACGGTCCAGATAAGGAAAAAGCTG
>CAYJUQ010000034.1:6616-9418 GCA_964373425.1 uncultured Candidatus Saccharibacteria bacterium | reverse complement strand
TGTCCGCCAAGGTTCTCTCTGCCGCAGTCATAGGGCTCGATGCCCAAATTATAGAAGTGGAGGTTGATTTAGCAAATGGCCTCCACTCTTTTCATATTGTAGGACTTGCTGATAAGGCGGTGGCAGAATCAAAAGAACGAGTATCGGCGGCGCTCAAGAACAGCGGTATTAAACCTGCGAACCGCTACAATAAGCGCATCACCGTCAATCTCGCCCCCGCTGATCTTAAAAAGGGTGGGTCCCACTACGACCTCCCTATTGCGATTGGTTTTCTCCTCGCGTCCGAACAACTACAGTTTAGTCCCAACGATAAACTCTTCTTAGGGGAACTCTCTCTCGATGGGAAAGTGCGATCAGTAACAGGGGTGCTCCCTGTCACTCTCAAGGCAAAATCGCTTGGGTTAAAGACAGTGTTCGTCCCTAAAGCGAACGTGGGGGAAGCGACACTCGTGGATAATATCGAGATAATCCCCGTAAGCGAGCTCAAAGAACTCGTCCGGCATCTGGAAGGAACCGCACCGATCAGACCCGTGAGCTACGAAAACAGAAAATCTACATTCGAATACGGAGAGACCGAGGAAAGAATGTATGACATGGCGTACATCAAAGGACAGGAGCACGCAAAACGAGCGTTTGAGATCGCAGCAGCAGGCGCGCATAACATTCTCATGTCCGGCCCGCCGGGAGGCGGTAAAACCCTCCTTGCGCGTACGATCGCAACTATTCTCCCGCCGCTCGAGATGGAAGAAGCGCTCGAGGTAACGAAAATCTTTAGCGTCGCGGGGCTCCTCCCGAAAGAACGCCCCCTCATTACCGTGCGTCCCTTCCGGAGCCCCCACCATACCGCATCAGAGGCGGCGCTTATTGGCGGCGGCTCATGGCCGCGGCCGGGTGAGGTAACCCTCGCGCACCGTGGGGTACTCTTTATTGATGAGTTCCCAGAGCTCCATCGAGATCTTCTTGAAAGCCTCCGGCAACCGATCGAAGATGGTGTAGTAACCATATCTCGTGCGGGTGGTACCATCACGTACCCCTCACGATTCATGCTTATTGCGGCACACAACCCCTGCCCATGCGGCTACTACAACGATCCGCAAAAAGAGTGTAGTTGTACACCCACACAGGTAAGCCGCTACACGAGGAAAATTTCAGGACCAATTCTCGATCGCATCGATATTCATCTTGACGTCCCGAAGGTGGAGCAAGAGAAGCTTATGGATGAGGGAGAGGGTGGGGAGTCGAGCGCCGAAATACGAAAACGTGTCTCCCGCGCACGCGGCCTTCAACAGGAGCGTTTCAAGAATGAAAGAATCTTCGCCAATAGTGAAATGACGATCCCGCTCCTGAAAAAATACTGTGCGCTCGATACCACATCACGCGATATTATACGTAACGCCATGACGAAACTCGGCCTCTCCGCACGTTCCTACCACAAACTCTTGAAAGTCAGCCGCACCATTGCGGATCTTGAAGGATCGGACGATATCCAACCCCACCATGTTGCAGAAGCGGTGCAGTATCGACAGCGAGATCGCGAATAGCAAATGGCGTGTTGTAGAAATAAAAATTACTGCGATCATACACGATCGCAGTAATTTTTTTTAATTATACGTGAGTTTTGTTTAATACCGCGCGAGTGGATTTCGCGCGCCGTGCACCTCGAAGTGAAGGTGACAACCAGTGGATCGACCGGTCGTACCTATGAGGGCGATGAGCTGCCCTTGGGTTACCGCATCACCGGCTGAGACGAGAAGCCGCGAGCTGTGAGCGTAAAGTGTCTCGGTACCATTCGGATGCAGAATCTTAACGAACTTGCCAAATCCGCCGTTCCATCCCGTGCCGTCAGAAGCGGTAATCGTCCCGTCTGCTGCAGCATAAATCGGGGTGCCGCAGGTATTCGCGATATCAACGCCGTTTCGCGCATGGATTCTCCCCCAATTACGTCCTGTGGTGGGGAAAATGAAGTATCCGGCAGAGACGGGATTCGCCACATACCGTACGACGCTCACCACTTGTCGCGGGGGACGAGGGGGTGGGGGCACTTCACCGTCCGGGATAACAACAGTATCGCCCACACCAATAGTCCCGTCTCGAGGTAATCCGTTAAATGCGATGGTTTTCTCGACATCGCCGCGATAACGCTTCACGATTGCGCCGAGCGTCTCACCGTTCTTCACGGTATGGACGACCCCCGATACAGGCGGAATGCGAAGCGCATCGCCCGGTCGGATGTAATTATTATCTTTAAGGCTATTTGCCCAAAGAAGCGTATTAAGGCTTACTCCGAAGGATGCGGCAATAATCGAAGGAATGTCTCCTTCTTGTACGATATAGATAATAATGTCGTGCCGTTCATTCGCGCTTGAAAGCGTAGTAAGGGGGCTTGTGATGCCGGTGAGTGTGGTGCCCTGAATATTCGCAAATCCCACATCGTCAAACACCCCGTCTGTCTCTTGGGTATCGACGACGCCGGGCTGTTCTGCAAAAAGTACCGGACTTACGAATGAAGCACTAAAAAAACGGGGCTGAAAAAACGTTGCCCCGTCTTCTTCGTATGAAATAATTTCTTCAACATCGGGCCCTCCCCTAAAGACACTCTGCGGGGAGGTGGCTTCGGCGACAAAAACGGGGTATCGGCCAAAAAGCGCGCTCAACAAAAGAACTGCTGCGACGCCGAGAGGCACAAGCCGGCCTCTCGTTCCATCCTTCAGCAGTTGGAAAAGGCGTTTTTCACGACGTTGCAAGGGATCTATAGGAGGTTCTGGGACTATATTTTTGGTATCCGTACTAATAGTGAAACCT
>CAYJUQ010000034.1:3346-6516 GCA_964373425.1 uncultured Candidatus Saccharibacteria bacterium | reverse complement strand
AACCTCTTTATTTGCTAGCGAGCGAGTGAAATACAAAGGTTGTTTGTATTTCCGAGCGAGCGACGCAATCAAATGGTCGAAAACCGTTTATTTAAGCCAATTCTTACCAAATACCCACTAAAAAACGGGATTATCTCCCTACCTTTAAGCTATCATAGGGGAGGGTGGTGTCAAGGGAGGTATCCACACCTCGTGGTACGAGGTGTCAAGGGTGTCAACGCCTCAACGCAGAACGTCCACTCCTTCACTTCTCATCATATTCATTGTATATCGATTATAAGAACGTATTGTACATGAACTCTATTCTCAAGGATCTCAATGAAAAACAAATTGAAGCGGTGACGACCACGGAGGGCCCCGTGCTTATTGTTGCGGGGCCCGGAAGCGGCAAAACGAAAGCGCTCACGCACCGCATCGCCTATCTTATTTCAGAAAAGAAGGTGTCACCAGAGTATATACTCGCGGTCACTTTTACGAATAAAGCGGCGGGTGAGATGCGGGAACGGGTAACGAACCTGCTCCACATGCATAGTAAAGAAAGGGTGGGGGAGAAGAAAAAGGCAGCCCCGATGCCACGAGCTATGCAACATATGCCAACGATATGCACATTCCACAGTCTCGGGGCAAAAATTTTACGGCGAGAGGCAAAACGACTTGGTGTCTCGAGACACTTTACTATCTACGATGAAGATGACACATATGCAGTGATAAAAGATGTTATTGAGAAACTCCACATCAATAAAGAACAATATACTCCAAAACGTATCCAACATACTATCTCGGCTCTCAAAAACGAACTCGCGCTTGAAGGGTTCCTCGAAAAAAATGATGCTGCGAGTCCATACGAACGTGTCGTCGCGCGCGTTATCGCCGAGTATCAGCGCCGCCTTAAGGAGAGTAACGCGTTTGATTTTGATGATCTTATCATGCAAACGGTTACCCTCCTCCGTAATGATGCGGAGGTACGAGAGCGTCTCCAGAAGCAATTCCGCTATATCCTCGTCGATGAGTGGCAGGATACGAACACCGTCCAATACCTCTTCACAAAACTCCTTGCGGAAAGCCACCGCAACCTCTTCGTCATCGGGGACATGGACCAGTCGATCTACCGCTGGAGACAAGCGGACTACCGCAACATCATTCATTTTGAGCGGGACTTCCCGGAAGCGAAGGTTATCCTCCTTGAACAAAACTATCGCTCAACGAGACGGATACTTGAGAGCGCAAACAACGTCATTGAGAAAAATCTCGCACGAAAAGAAAAAGTGCTCTGGACCGAAAATGAACATGGGGAAAAAATACGGCTCTTTGAGGCGGCAAGTGAGAGAAGCGAGGCAGAATTTGTTGTGGAAGAAATTCTCCGTCTCACCACCGAAGGGGGCGTAGCCCCGCGGGAGATTACCGTACTTTTCCGCACAAATGCGCAATCACGCATTATAGAGGAAACGTTCTTACGCTACGCTGTCCCCTACAAAATCGTCGGATCGGTGAAATTCTATGAACGAAAAGAAATCAAGGATGTGCTCGCCTGGCTTACGGTCTCTGTGAATAAGACGGATGCGGTGAGCCGCAAACGGGTTATACACCTGCCCAGTTCCGTACTTAACTCGCGCGGGGGAGACAAGATCCTGAAACAGGATGCGGCAGACGCCCTCATCGATGATTTCTCGAAAAAAGCAAAAGAAGTATCGCTTGCGGCGCTCATCCGCTACATCATAAAGAAAACTGATTACGAAAAACACCTTCGCGATGGTACGGAATCGGGTGAGATGCGCTGGGAAAACATCCAGGAACTTGTTGGGGTTGCGAACGCGTATGACGAAAGGGGAGGGGAGTATCCCATCCTCCGATTCCTTGAAGAAGTGAAGCTCCTCCAAGAAGCGGGTGACGTGGATGAAACAAAAGAAAATAGGGACGTCGTCCAAGTCATGACGATCCACGCAGCGAAAGGGCTTGAGTTCCATACCGTATTCCTTACCGGATGCGAAGAAGGGATTCTTCCTCACTCACGAAGCTTCTATAATGCGGGAGATTTAGAAGAGGAGCGAAGGCTCTGCTATGTGGCGATCACCCGTGCAAAAAAAAAGCTCTTCCTCACCTTCGCAAAACGACGAACCCTCTTTGGCTCCCTCGAAGCAAACCCGCCATCCCGATTTTTACTTGATTTTGCGGAAGATAACGTAACACCCGAACGATACGACGGGGAAAACAACGAGGGGGTAATCGAACTTACCTGATATGTCTCTTATTGCTACATTGCACTACCTCATGGCGGCAGTTGCCACGATCCTCGCACCGGCACTCACCGCACCAAATGAGCCCCTCGAACCGTTCACGATTTTCGTAAACAATGGGGGGCTCGAGTTTTCCATCGAACGTGCAACGTCTGTTTCAGTTGGAGAGGTGCTCGCAACATACGGTATCTCGCTCACCGAGTATGATCGTGTGACACCGCCGCATGATACACCCGCCATCAACCGGATGCACATTCAGATTATCCGTGCGAGGCATGTATCCTTAAACGACGGGGGAGAATACCAAGAACTTCACACTACTGCCCTCACGATTGGGGAAGCGTTCCTTGAGGCAGGTATCACCTTAAACCCCCAAGATCGTGTAACGCCGCCGCTTGAGGAAACGCTCACACCTCTAAGCGTCGTTCGGATCATACGAGTGAGCGAACAAGACATTACCCGCGAGGTTCGAATTCCCTTCCCCATCACCTACTCTGAGAATCCCGCGCTCTTGTATGGGAGGGAACGTCTTATCGAGGAAGGAGAAGAAGGGATACGGTACGAGGAGGTCAGAGAAGTATATGAGAACAAACTGAAGACCAGAGAACAAGTACTCGCCTCGCGTGTCACGACCCCGCCGAAAACAGAAGTGCGGGAGCGCGGCACGAAAATTGAGATCGGCCGGATTCAAGAGGGAGGTGCGAGCTGGTACGCGTTTAAAGGCGGTATGTTTGCGGCAAGCACCACCATCCCGAAAGGAAAGTATGCGAAGGTAACAAAGGTGGATTCTGGCACCTCGATTATTGTGCAAATTAATGATTATGGCCCACACGCCGGTATTCATCCGGATCGCGTCATTGATCTTGATGCGGTTGCATTCAAAAAACTTGCTCCTCTTGGAAAAGGAGTAATACAAGTTAAGGTGGAAGAAATCCT
>CAYJUQ010000034.1:0-3246 GCA_964373425.1 uncultured Candidatus Saccharibacteria bacterium | reverse complement strand
TGGGGGCAGAATTTTCTTGTTTCTCAGAAAGTACTCGAAACCTTCATCAACTCGGCAGATGTCGAACGAAATGATATAATTATAGAGGTTGGCGCGGGAATCGGCACCATCACCGTGGAACTTGCGAAACGCGCGAAGAAAGTAATAGCCGTCGAGAAGGATCACCGACTTATCCCAATACTCCGCGAGACGCTAGGGGAATTACAAAATGTAGAAATAGTGGAAGAAGACATCCGAACCTTCGACCCTAAAACCTATAATCTAAAAATTAAAAACTACGGGCTTGTCGGCAATCTCCCCTTTTATCTTACGAACTATCTCATCAGAAAATTTCTTGAATCACCGATCCCCCCAAAAGAAATGGTGGTGATGATACAAAAAGAGGTTGCGGAGCGTATCGTCGCGAAACCGCCGAAAATGAATCTCCTTGCGGTATCGGTACAATTTTACGCGACCCCAACGATTATCACCTTCGTGTCAAAAAAATCGTTCTGGCCAGAACCAGAGGTGAATGCGGCAATCGTTACCATAACTCCCGTTCGTAAGGAGTGGGGAGTGAGGAACGATACGTTCTTCCGAATAGTACGTGCGGGATTTGCGCACCCCCGGAAATATCTCACAGGTAACCTCCAAGAATCGTTCAATATCTCCCGCGAGGCGCTCACCACAATCTTTCGCGGAATCGATGTCCATCTGCAGGCACGAGCAGAAAACCTCGCGCTCAAAGATTGGATCCATCTTGCAGAAGCCATCTCTCATTCACCTCACTTGCCACACACGTGAAAACAGAGGGCGTAAAACTTGCGATAGGCATAGGGCTACTCGTTGCAATCTTCATTATTTCAGACGTCAACGTATCCTCACTGCCATCAACCACTGACGCTCATGAAAAACTTGGGCGTGGCATTTTATCATCCGCAAAACTCGATTTTTTTCGAGGGGCAGGCGGACGCCTCTTTGCAAACACCGTAAATCCCTTCACCACGCTCTTCAATAAAACTGGTTTCTCAAGGATTCTACACGGGGGTATTTTAGGAGCACACACCTGCCTTGACTGTAACGTAAACCTCCGCGACACAAGCGTCCGGCCAGACGGCTGGAATGAGACAACAGGTGGACCCGTGTTTTCGGATAAATGCGCGACATGGGACGGAGATGCGTGTGATCTCATCAAATGGAAGGAAGTGATCAAACGATCGGTTGCGGCAAACTTGAACCCTATCGTACTCCTTACGTTCTGGAATGAAGAAACGGGATTCGGAACACTAGGGAATATCAGCCATCCATTCGGATGCGACCCATTCGATGTGATTGGAGGATCTCAAGGATTCAGTAGGAATTTAGACTGCGCCATTAACGCCGTCAACGCCCACATCAATAACGGATCGTGTAGTAGTTCGGGATGTTCTCCACTCATGAATCTTCTTGCCGCATATGGCACCGGAACAGATACGAGATTTGGCGGTTGTGAAGAAGCTGACGCAAACTTCTTTGAACGCTGGACCGCAATCTATGAAGAATTTGTGGCAGGCGGACTCTCGGGGAGTTGTGCTCCCGGATCCGGCCCTGGACCCGGTGATCTCCCTAACACATGCAATAAGCCATTTGTGACAAACCCAACAATTGAAGCGCGGGTGCAGGCGCTCCAAAATGCTGGACTTGTCGGAGAACAGTGCGGGGGGGGCGGCATACAATGCGTGGGGAAACCCCCAATTGGAGATGAGACTACCGCCACGTGTGGCACAGGGCCCAACACATGCGGTGAAAATGGTGGAGTCAGCCTTTCCTGCGGCTTTCTCCCTGCCTGCTGCAGCGGATACTGTGAAGAGGTAACCGTATGCAATGTGGTACTTGAAACGATCACATGGCCGCCGTTTGATGGCCTCATCCGGGAAACAATCAAGTGGACACCCTCGACAGATCCCGTCACGGTTCCCGCACAACCTATATCATGGAGTGCCTTCCCGGGAGTTGTCGGTGCTGACCCCGTTCCAGTTTCGTGGCCTGCGTATGGGGGAGCGATTGGCGCATCAGAAAACATTTCATGGCCGGGATATACACGGAATACCTTAATTGCCGCAAATCCCTCCTGGCCACCGTACAACGGTTCAAATCCACCCATTATCTTGGGAAGCTGGGATGGGTCGTACACGGTCATCGTCAATGAAGGAAGTTCTGTCTGCACGGGCTCTGGATGCCCTATCACCCACAATTTCAATGTGGGGGGTGCGACAAGTGCAAAAATTACGGGTCTTCGTGAAGGCACCACGTACACATTGTCTATTTGGACAACGGGTGCGTTCCTCGATAACGGAGGGTGCGGCGGGAGCGGGTACTATCGATGCGAGATCTTCACTACAGGGACATGGAACGGTACGTACCGCGTAATCCTTAATGCAGGTTCAACCGTAAATACCGGTGCCGCAATAGTAAATGTCAACGTGGGGGGCGCGACGAGCTTCACCTTTAGCGGACTTAATGGCAACACCACCTACACGTGGTCGGTGTGGACCGAGGGACTTTTCCTTGATCAATCGGGATGCGGGGCATCGGGGCTCTGGCAGTGCAGAACGTTCACCACGGGCCAAGCGTGGAATGGCACCTATACCATCTATATCAATGAGGGGGGAAGTTGGGGCGCGGGCCCGATAGTGGCGGGATACCCAAGAAATGTAGGAGCGGCGTTAAGTCATACCTTCAGCGGTCTTAGACCGAATACGCAGTACACATGGACCGTATGGACAACCGGACTATTTCTTGGGGGATCGCCCTGCGGCGCAAGCGGTGCGTGGCAATGTGGAAACTTTACTACAAGTGCCGGTTGGGATGGAACCTATCAGGTTATCCTTAATACAGGTGGTTCGCTCTGTACGGGGCCTGGATGTACAATTGTTGTAAATCAAAATGTGGGGAGCGCGACGAGCTATACGTTTACCGGACTTCTCGCATCCACCACCTACACGTGGTCGGTGTGGACGAATGGAAAGTTTCAAGATCCAAACCTTGGCTGCAGCGGTGCGTGGCGATGCGGGAGTTTCATCACCCCGGCAGTATGGGACGGCACATACGTCGTAATCTTAAACAAGGGGTCAACAATAAATACTACTGCTCCGGTTCTTGGCACGCCCGTAAATGTGGGAACTGCAACAACCTATGTCTTTGTTGGTCTTGACGCACTTACCACCTATACATGGTCGGTGTGGACGAATGGAAAGTTTCAAGATCCAAACCTTGGCTGCAGCGGTG
>CAYJUQ010000033.1:4880-9821 GCA_964373425.1 uncultured Candidatus Saccharibacteria bacterium | reverse complement strand
ATTGGCAGACGGTATGCGAGCGTTGTCGCATTTTACAGGAATAATTCCCGTAATCTGCTACCCCTCGGAGCGGTTTTATCTGATGGCCTTGAAGTAGAAGAGGTTGACGAAAACCGATGAAGCGACAATGAATACCGCCATGGTTGACAGTGAGGTGTCGGCGATTGTACCAAGCATGCCGATAATGACCACCATGGCACCACTGATCACAGCTGTTTCTAGTATTTCCTTCATTTCTTCCTCCTTTCTATCTCTATTATAGCATGGAGAATAAATTTTGTCAAGACATTTCGGAGTTTTGGAATAAACGTGTGTTAATTATGGGTTTGGGGGTACAGGGACGCGGGGAAGGGATAGTTACATTTTTTGCACGGCAAGGCGCGAAGATCACCATAACTGATCTTAAATCAAAGCAAGAGCTTGCTCCTACATTAAAAAAGATTGCACATATTCCATGTACGCTCGTACTTGGGAAACACCGTTTTGAGGATTTCCGGGATACGGATCTCGTGATAAAAAATCCGGGCGTTTCCCGAGATTCCCCATATCTCAAAGAAGCAAGGCGTCACCGCGTACCCATTGATACCGATGTCGGTATCTTTTTCAAATTGTGGCGGGGGAAGGTAATTGGTATCACGGGAACGAAGGGGAAATCGACCACCACAAATTTCATCTTCCGTATTCTTCGAAAGGGTGATTTAAAACCGCTTCTTGCAGGAGTTCCGGGGACATCGATCCTCTCCCACCTGAATCAAAATACGAAGAGAAAACTATTAGTAACGGAGCTTTCGAGCTGGGATCTTGAAGGACTTATCGCACACAAAAAAAGCCCCCATATCGCGGTTATCACCAACGTATTTCCGGACCATCTTAACACGTACACTTCGTTTCAAAAATATATTGATGCGAAAAAAATAATATTCCGTTTTCAAAAACCTTACCGGAAAGACCTCGTCATCCTCAATTACGATAATCCCATAACGAGGCGTTTTGCGAAGGACGCACCGGCCCGAGTTCTCTTCTTTTCACAAAAAGAAAACCTGAAAAAAATCCCCGCCAAGAAGCGAGGAGCATGGCTAGATAATGGAGTGGTGGTCTCGGGGAGAACCGCAGAACCGCTCTTGGACTTCAATGAATTTCGCACTACGGAACGGCATAATATCGAAAACATCCTCGGAGCAATCACGCTCGCCCGTGCGCTCCATATTTCTCCGCGTACCATCAAGAGCGCGCTCGCTTTATTCCGCGCCCTCCCCGGACGTTTAGAACATATTGCCACGATCCGCGGCGTACGTTTCATAAATGACACCTGTGCAACCGTGCCTATTGCTACTGAACATGCGATCGAAACATTCAAGAAAAATCCTCTCATCTTAATTACGGGTGGCGTAAACAAAAATGTATCGTATGGGAATCTTGCAAAAAAGATAGCTGCCTATAATATTACACGAGTCATTCTTCTTCCCGGCTCTGCATCCGATGCGTTACATACCGAACTTACGAAACGGAAGTGGAGGAAATATGTTCTTCGCGTTGCAACTTTGAAAGACGCCCTGCGAACGGCGGTCAAACGGGCAACATCGGGCGATACCGTTCTTTTCTCTCCCGCCGCTGCGAGTTTCAACCTTTTTAAAAACGAATTTGATAGGGGTAACCAATTCGTACGCTTAGTAAAAATACTCAGGAAATGAAAACTGAAACAAACGAACACAATCCCGATTATATCTTTCTTGGAGTAGTGGGAGTACTCCTCCTTATCGGTATAATCGCACTCACCAGCGCTTCTTCCGTGCTCTCGCAGGAACGTTTTGAGGAAAGTTACTACTACCTCCGCCACCAGCTCCTCTATGGACTTCTTCCGGGAATGATGGGATTTGCCATAGGATTCCTCCTCCCTTACCACATATGGAAGAAAGCTTCTGTTTTTTTGCTCCTTTTGAGTCTTCTCCTGCTCCTCATGGTCTTCTCAGGTCAATTTGGATATGAATACGGCGGTGCAAAACGCTGGCTTACCATTGGCGGTGTCACCTTCCAACCCTCCGAGCTTGCAAAACTTGGGCTTGTCCTCTACTTAGCAAGTTGGCTCGAGAAAAGAAAAAAGGAGATTAAAACGATCGGAGAAGGACTCTTCCCCTTTATCCTTATTACAGGATTCGTTGGGCTCCTCATTCTGCTCCAGCCAGATATCAGCACGCTCGGTATCATGCTTTTTGCCTCACTTTTTCTCTACTTTGCCGCAGGCGCTCCGCTTCCATATATTGGCGCACTCGTTACCTCGGGACTCATGCTGCTTTTACTGCTTATAAAACTTGCTCCCTACCGCCTTAATCGCATCACCGCGTTCTTAAATCCGGAAAGTGATCGTCTTGGTATCAGCTACCAAATCACGCAGGCGCTCTTTGCGATAGGGTCTGGTGGGCTCATAGGCAAAGGAATAGGTGAGAGCCGCTTCAAATACAGTTTCCTTCCCGAACCAATGGGAGATTCTATTTTTGCAATCTGGGCGGAAGAAACAGGGTTTGTGGGGGTTTCCATACTCCTTACGCTCTTCTTTCTATTCGTCTGGCGGGGGCTTCGCATCGCGTCTGCCTCTCCCGATTATTTCGGATACCTTCTTGCCTCGGGCCTCACGATTCTTATCGCCACACAAGCATTCATCAATATTGCCGCGCTCGCAGGACTTTTGCCGCTCACGGGTGTTACGCTTCCATTTGTAAGCTACGGCGGGACTTCGCTTGTGATGACACTCGCGGCGGTAGGCATACTCGCGAATATTTCAAGACACACGAAAAAAGCTAATAGCAGATAGCTAATCGCCAGTAGCGAATCGTTAATCGTGACGAACGATGGGCGATATGCGATAGGCGATATGCAAAATGAAAATTGTTTTCACTGGTGGTGGATCGGGAGGACATATCTTCCCGCTCATTGCGCTCACCCATGCACTGCGGGAATTACAAAAAGCAACTCCCTTAAAAGAGGGTATTGCGTGCATCTACATTGGTCCGGATACATTCGGGAAAGATGCTTTGCTGAAAGCGGGTATTGAAGTGCGCGGCATCACGACCGGAAAATTGAGGCGCTATCTCACCATCGCACAAATTGTTGAGGCGTGTAAATTCATTCTGGGATTTTTTCAGTCGCTCTGGCATGTGTGGTGGGTGATGCCCGACCTCATCTTCTCAAAAGGCGGCTACGGAAGCTTTTGGGTCGTGGCCTGGGGATGGTTATTTCGTGTCCCAATCGTGATCCACGAATCTGATGCGATCCCCGGACTTGCAAACCGACTAGTTGAACGATTCGCAAAAATGGTGCTTCTTGCATTCAAAGAGGGAGAGCCATATTTCATAAATGACAACATCCGCGTTGTGGGAAATCCCATACGAGAAGAGCTTTTCGAAGACCTCCGGGAAAATCCCCGTACGTACCTTGGCATCACCACAGAAAAACCAGTACTTCTTATCCTTGGCGGAAGTCAGGGAGCAGAACGCATCAACAATACGATCCTTGAGATTCTCCCGGACCTTGCTGGGCTATATGAGGTGCTCCATCAGTGCGGTACGCTCCACTTTACTGATATAAAGAAAGAGGTATCTGTGATCCTCGGAAAGACAGCGCATCCTTCATACCACTTGTTTCCGTTCCTAAACGAAAAAGGTATGAATGCGGCATATCGTGCCGCGGATCTCATTGTGTCGCGTTCCGGCGCGGGAAGCGTGTTTGAAATTGCGGCAAGCGGAAAACCTGCTATTCTCATCCCGCTTGCAAGTTCAAGCGCGAACCATCAGCGAGAAAATGCGCTCATTTATTCAGAAAGAGGTGCGGCGCTTCTCCTTGAAGAACCAAACCTCACGCCCCACCTCCTTATTACTCAAATAAATCAATTGATGCAGGATGAAAATCGAAGAAAAAAAATGTGGGAAGCAACGCGGCAGTTTGCAAAACCGAATGCTGCGGCTCTCATTGCTAAAGAACTCATAAAATTAGTGAATCAAGAATCATGAATCAAAAATTAAGATCCCAGAAGAGTGTACGAACCCGTATCGCCCCAAGCCCAACGGGGCCGCTCCACATCGGCACTGCGCGAACCGCACTTTTCAATTACCTTTTTGCGAAAAAACAAGCGGGAATATTTGTGTTGCGTATCGAAGATACGGATCTTAAACGATCAGATAAGAAGTATGAGAAAGATATTGTGGAAGGACTGCAATGGCTCGGTATTGAGTGGGGTGAAGGAATTGAGATTGGAGGACGATACGCACCTTATCGCCAAAGCGAGCGCACCGCTTCGTATAAAGGCTATGTTGAAAAGCTCCTTGAGGAGGAAATCGCCTTTTGGTGTTTCCATTCAGAACAAGCCCTAGAACGCGAAAAATTGGCCCAAATTAAGGCGAAAGTGCCTCAAAAGCATATCTGCTCCCATTTCGAAAAAAAGCCTCTTAAAAGGCCAAAAAATGGGGGTATTATACGCTTCCGTGCCCCTCAAAAAGTGGTGGTCTTTCCTGACCTCATCCGGGGTAACATTGAGTTTGACACCTCGCTTTTGGGCGATATCGCCATCGCGAAAAATTTGACGACGCCCCTGTATAATTTCGCGGTGGTAATTGACGATCATGAGATGGCGATTACCCACGTCATCCGAGGCGAGGATCACATTTCAAACACCCCGAAACAAATCCTTCTACAGGAAGCGCTTGGCATGGCGCAACCGCACTATGCCCATCTTCCGCTTATCCTGGGACCCGACCGAACGAAACTTTCCAAACGCCATGGAGCGCTCTCTGTATCGTGGTATCGAGATAATGGATATCTTGCCGAAGCGCTCATTAATTTCATGGCGCTCCTCGGATGGAACCCCGGAGAGAACCGAGAACTTTTTACAAAAAATGAATTGGTCAACATATTTTCTTTAGAACGGGTGCAGAGAGGAGGAGCAATATT
>CAYJUQ010000033.1:0-4780 GCA_964373425.1 uncultured Candidatus Saccharibacteria bacterium | reverse complement strand
GATTGTGGCGCTGGAACAAGAACGTATGAAGAAACTCTCCGAGATAGGGGAGTTGACCGATTTCTTTTTTAAAGATCGGCTTCGCTATGAGAAAAGTATGTTAAAATGGAAGGGGATGAGCGATAGTGAAGTTTTTGAAAGCCTTAATACAACTGAAAAAATATTGTGCGACGTATCAGAAGAAAATTGGCATAAAGAGTATTTTTCAAAAATCTTAATGGCCGAGGCGGAAAAAATGGGGGACAGGGGACGTCTCTTTTGGCCCCTTCGCGTGGCGCTTACCGGTAAAAAAGCCTCCCCGGATCCGATTGATATTATGATTATTTTGGGGAAAGAGAAAACAATAGAAAGAGTAAAGAAAGCTAAGGAACTATATAGTCACTGATTTGTATCCATCCACCTTTGGGGGTGGACAAAAATAGGAAAAGTCGCCGGGGTTTCCAGCGACTTGTACGAGTCTTCATGACAACTCTTCTTATCTTCGGTTTTCTAAGTATCTGACAACTGCGTGCGTTTCTCCGCATCCACAATCAAGCCAAGACCTTGAACAATGTGGGCAAACCTTGGACACTGTGGTGCTCCCGAGATAACGAACGCCACGACGAGCCAATTGTGCTCGCACCCAAACTTCTCTAGGATTAGCCTTCATTCGCATTTGGTATCCTCCTTTCCAGCGCTCATTTCACCTCCTTATAAAGGTGAAGGCCCGCTAGTCTCCTGCTAACCAAAAAACAAATCTGCGAAACCCAGCATTAAGTAGAATAAAGGGACCAAGTAGTGCCATAAAAAGACCAAGGCGTTTATCACTCTTAGTCCCCCAGTCAAAAAGGCCCTCCGGCTCACTGAAGAGAATATGAACCCCCAGTAACCCAACGAGGTACCACCCTAGATACCACCCTATCGTGCCCACGACACCCAAAAGAACAACGAAGATAATCGGCATAGTTTTCACCTCCTTTTATATTATCAACTATGCGCTATTTTAGATTATATACCCTAATAATAATTTTGTCAATAGTTTTGGTCGCTATTGGCTATTGGTTATTGGCTGCCCCCACCACTTCTGCGGGCACCATTGACGACCTCAAGCAGGAAATCGCAGCGAGAGAAAAAGAAATTCAGGTGTTAAAAGAAAAAGTACAGCAATATAATAATCTTTTAAAAGAAGAGGGGCAGAAGAAAAAAACGCTCCAGAATCAGGTCTACATTTACAACCTTCGCATCCAGAAATTGGAAGCGGATCTTGCGACAACAAAAGCGGAGCTCGCACAAACCGAACTTGATCTTGAGCGGCTCGTGCAAGAAATTACCGCCCGGGAAGAAGAACTTGTGCGTCAACGCGCATCATTGCAAGAAGTAATCCAGACAATAGATGAACAAGACAAAGAAGGGATGATTGAATTCCTTTTAAAGCACAGTGACCTTTCGGATATCTTCAATGAGCTTGAATCGCTCGAAATCCTTCAGGTGGGGCTTCAGCAAAAACTTGAAGGCGTGAAGATTATAAAAGCGGAGCTCGAACAAGAAAAAACTGAAAACGAAACGAAGCAAGACGAACTTCAAGACCTCACGCGCCAGCTTGAAGATCAAGAGGCAATCCTTGTGGGGGAACGAACCCAGAAATCGGAACTCCTCAAGAAAACAAAAGAGCAAGAGCAAAGATATCAGCAACTCCTTTCAGAAGTTGAACGTCAACAGCAACAGATCCAAAAAGAAATTTTTGAGTTGGAGTCTAAACTCCGCTACACGCTCGATCCTTCCACAATCCCACCATTTAAAAAAGGACTCCTCTCGTGGCCTTCGAATGGCACCCTCACCCAAGGATATGGCGCTACGTCCGAAACCGGATTCAAAAACGATGCGTATCAGTTCCATAACGGCATTGATATTGCTGCGGGCTTTGGCTCTGCAATTCGCGCGGTACTAGACGGAAAAGTGGTGGGCGTGGGAGATAACGGAAAATATGCATACGGAAAATGGGTAGCCGTTGACCATGGGAACGGTCTCACTACGCTCTACGCCCATCTTTCCCTCCGGAAAGTAGCCATTGGCGATATGGTGGCAAAACGTGCTATAATAGGATATGAGGGATCAACTGGCTTTTCCACAGGCTCGCACCTTCATTTTACTGTTTACGGAACACACACATTCTATGTGGCAACCCGCCCATATGGGTCGCTGCCGCTTGGCGCCTCAATCAATCCGTTTAATTATTTGGAATAATTGACATGCTTTTTCTCTTCCAAAGTCCAATTGAACTCATCTCAACGCTCGTCCTAATCCTTATTATTATCCTCGTATTTAACCCGTGGGGGCTTAAAGATAAGCTTTTTGAATACGTGAAAATAGACGTGAATACCAATAAGATCTTTGATGACCTCTTCGACTTTATAAAGAATCTTAGCAAGAAAAAAATAGAAGAGGGTTTTGAATCGATTAACACGCAGTAAAAATATCGCAGAATCCTTTCTTTTATATACACCTGCCTTACGGCAGGTTTTTGCAAGCCGCGAGGGAGTGATTCCAAAGAACCCAGCTATAATACGTCGCAAAAGTATTGTTGTGCGACGTACTGTGTATATAGAAACCCCTATCCCCTCGACGCTATATTATCCCTAAAATGGGTAGTTTAAAAGCCTGAAAAATCAGGCTTTTTATTCTTTAGAAATTTCTTCCTAGATTATCCGAACAACTAAATAGCAAATCAAAGATGGTTATCTCCCAAAAAACGGGTATCCACGTATACAGAGGGCCCACACAGTTGACATTCGATCCGGACGAGAGATCCATTACCTACTGTCAGACTAAAGTCGCCTATCTTCGCAAGCGTTGCGGATCGACAGTTAGGGCATACCACCGGATCCCCGGCCTTGGTAGGATACTCAACAAGCCTCTTCATCGTCTTCTCTACCCTCCTCTTTTTGTTAAGATACAGTATACATAGTTTTGCATAAATTTTTAGAGCGGTCAACTATTTCACTCGTAAGATTTATTATAGTATGATAGGGTTAGAATGATATCATTAACCGCCGTCCGAGAATCTCATACGAGATCATCGGATGGATATATCCTATGAATGGTCAACAACCACAACAAAAGCAAGTTGCCGCCTCTGAAGATACGATAAAAGGACGGTATACAAACCACATGCAGGTCTTTCACAATAAAGAGGAGTTTGTGATGGATTTCTTCTTTCTTACGCCGCAGGGCGGAGCGCTCCTCGCACGGTTCGTGACCAGTCCCCCCCACATGAAACGAACACTGCTTGCGCTTCAAGACAATATCAAAAAGTATGAGGAACAATTCGGGAAAATAGAGGCATCACAGGAAAAAGAACCGAGTCTCGGATTCCAGGTATAATGGGGAAAGCCGTCACATGACGGCTTTTTGATTTATGAAGGTTTTGTTCTGTGGCGAACGCTGTCTATCCGTTCTTTTGCGATACGGAGTGCAATTGAAGCCGTGGGTTTATTGCTCGCCTTTGATTCTTCAAAAATTGCCGTAAGTCTCTCATGAATCTTTTCGGTTTTCTCGCGTGCCGCAGTTTCATCGTATGGTTTTCCGGTGATACTGGGCTCGAACGAGAGATTAATGACGCCGCCGGAATTGATGATGAAATCCGGGGCGTAGAGGATACCGCTCTCATGAATGAGCGTGCCATCTCGTATATAATCTTCAAGTTGGTTATTCGCGGCGCCCGCAACTATTCTCACCCCATTTTTTTGAAGCAGGGGGATCGTACGACTGCCCAGCACAGCGCCAACAGCCGAAGGACAAAAAATATCGCATTCTTCCTCGTAAATCCTCTCCCCTTCTATAATTTTCTCGGCATCATATGTATGAAGAAGGTGCTCGAGCGCTTCATGTCGTCCCTCAATATCACAAAGGATAAGCCTTGCACCGTGGCGGCGTAACTCCGGAATTAAATACTCTGCCACGTGACCGCAGGCACCTTGAAGCGCAATACGTGCGCCGCGAAGCTCCATACCAAGAAACTGTGCTGCGGCTTCGATACCCTTGAGCACGCCGTAGGCAGTCATTGGTGAAGAATCACCCGAACCGTCAAGCTCTCGCGGGATACTCGCCACATACTTCGTCGTTCCTAAGGCGCACGCCATATCGTCGCCCGTTGCACCCATATCCTCGGCAACGATATACGCTCCATGCAGTGCGTCAACAAACAATCCGAGTGAACGAAAAGCTGCCTCGCGCTCTACTGTAAAATGGGGGTTTCGAAGCATCACTGCTTTTCCGCCGCCAAGATCAAGACCTGCCGCAGAATTTTTCCATGTCATTGCTTCGCTCAACCGCAATACATCGTGCAATGCCGCGTGTTCCGGACTCGCTGATCCGGGGTAATCCCAAATGCGGCATCCGCCAAGCCCGGGCCCGAGAACGGTATTGTGGACCGCGATGTAAACCGTAAGGTCAAGGTTTTCATCACGCGCACGAATAACTTCTTCGTGCGTCCAGCGATTCTCTTCACGCTCTCGTCTCGTGCGGTCATTGAAATCGGAGGCGGCAGAGCGTTGCTCTACCTCATGCTTCCCTTTTGGTATCACGAGTTCATAAATTCTCATAGTTCGTCTCTTCATCTCGGTACATATTTTTAATGTACCCGATGAAATTATACTATTCTTTAAGACGCTGTCAACTTAAAATTCACACAAAATACTTGACAAACTATTAACGAGATGCTATAATAGGGATGGAAGTCGCTGTGTTCCTTCAACGCACCGCCGCAGCTGCTGCGGCAACGCACGGAAGGAGAAAACAAGTG
>CAYJUQ010000032.1:0-10372 GCA_964373425.1 uncultured Candidatus Saccharibacteria bacterium | reverse complement strand
ATGAGAATTTCGATAAGGGTAAAGCCTTTCAAGGAGTTTATAGGTTATAGGTTATAGGTTTTAGAGAGAACGAGAAGCTAAGGATGGATGCTTTCGGTAAATCGGTAAATGGGAGTGATGATGGAGAGCGCGATGAAAAGCACTAAAAATCCGACAAAAATAAGCAGTATTGGCTGGAGAATGTTTGAAAGATCAGCGGTGAGGCTGTCAACTTCACGCTCGTAAAACGCGGCGAGGTAGTCAAGGGTTTCGTCGAGATTCCCCGATTTCTCTCCCACCGCGATCATGCGGCCAAAGACAAGCGGGAATAGGTTTTTCTCCTCCGAAAGAATCTTGCCGAGTGACTCACCGGATTCCATCGTTTTTTGTAAGCTGATAATGCGCTCCCGATACACGGGGTTTGCGGTTGCTTTTGCGCTAACTGCCAGCGCTTCATTTGCGGAAATACCGCTTTTAAGGAGCGTCCCGAAGTTTCTCGCAAAAAGGACCAAATTCATGTGTTTTGAGAGTTTCCCAAATATGGGAAGACGGAGGAGAACGCGTGCGACAAGATAATGAATAAAGGGAACGCGAAGGAGCAGCCGTAGGACTACCGCCCCACCGAAGAAAATCCCCGCCCCCTGAATGCCGTACTGATCCGAAAGCTTTGCCACGAAAAGAAGGAAACGGGTGCTAAGGGGGAGTTCGACTTCGAGACTTTCAAGAAGCGGGATGAACTTAGGGAGAACAAAAATCACCATACCGCCCGCAATAAAGAAGGCAAGTGAGAGGATAATCACCGGATAGAGCATTGCCGCAACAAAACGTTTCTTGAGGTTATACTCTTTCTCAAGAGTGCTCGCGATGTAATCGAGATTTTCCTCGAGTCTACCGCTCGCCTCCCCCACGCCCACCACGTGAATGAAGAGCGGGCTAAAATTTGCCTTGTGCTTTGCAAGGGCTGTCGAGAATTTCAATCCCCCTCCCACATCCCGAATCACATCGTCAACGATTCGCTGCATCCTCCCGGATCCAACCTCGTCTTTAATAATAAGGAGTGCTTCATGGAGTGAGATACCGGAGTGAATAAGCAGGGCGAGATGCCGGGCAAAGAAAATCTTATCAAGGACGGAAATCGAACCGAGAATGGGGAATCGAAACGAGCCAACCCTCGATGCGGCGCTTTTTGGCTCCACAAGAATGACAAAAAATCCGCCCTCACGGAGTATCTTCTCTGCATCATCCCTTGAAGACGCATCGAGCACCCCGCGCTCAATCTTTCCGGTTTTCGTTGAAACAGTATAAGAGAATTTCATTGATCAATTATTTCTTCAATCCGAGTCAGGATACGAAGAGAGGAGGAGACGCTCATTCTCGCATCACCCGCAATATCTCTTCAAGCGTGGTGGCGCCCTCAAGCACCTTCTTGATGCCGTCGTGAAACATAGAAGTCATGCCGTGCGTTCGCGCCTTCGTATCAATAGTGCCCGCATCAACTTTTTTCATAATAAGATCGCGGATCACGTCGTCAATTTCAAGCACCTCAAAAATACCCGTCCGCCCCGAATACCCAATGCCACCGCATACCTTGCACCCTTTCCCTCGATAAAGCTGAAGCTTTTCGATACGTGCCTTTTCGGTAAGCTCACGGAAAAATGCAGCAACCACCGCATCATGCAAAATAACATCTTTCTCGCGCGCACTTGGGGTGTAACTCTCCACACACTGCGTGCAAATCTTCCGCACAAGGCGCTGAGCAACGATAATATTCACCGATGAAGAAACAAGAAACGGCTCAATCTGCATATCGAGAAGCCTCGGCAGACTTGTTGCCGCGTTAATCGTATGGAGGGTGGAAAGCACGAGGTGCCCCGTCATCGCGGAATTTATCGCAATCGCTGCGGTTTCTTCATCGCGAATCTCCCCTACCATGATGATGTCCGGATTTTGCCGTACGATCGAGCGGAGACCTTTCGCAAAGGTAAGGCCCGCCTTGGGATTTACCTGAATTTGGTTGACCTCTTCGATGTCGTATTCAACCGGGTCTTCAATGGTAGTGATATTTACCTCGGGTTTATTAAGAACTTTCACAATCGCGTATAGTGTTGTTGTTTTCCCGCATCCGGTGGGACCTGTCGCAAGAATCATCCCGAAAGGTTTTGCGAGCGCCCTCGTAACGCGCTCGAGATCGCCTGTTCCCATGCCAAGCTCTTCAAGGGAATAACGCCTGAAACTCTCGGAAAGAAGCCGCAATACCACTTTTTCTCCTTTAATCGTGGGAACCATTGATACACGCACATCAAACTGTTCCTCACCGCCCTTGGCACGAAACTTCCCGTCTTGCGCTTTTAAATGCTCATCAATCCTTAAATGGCTTAATACCTTAATGCGGCTTACCACCATTTCATGAACCGTCTTGGGGAAGCGAAGCACCTCGTGGAGTATCCCATCGATTCGATACCGTACGACGACCCCCCGCTCACGCGGTTCAATGTGGATATCAGATGCTCTATTTTCATACCCATAGAGAAGAAGCATATCTACTATTTTGACAACGGGGAGCTCTGTGTCGTTACCTTTTCCGGATGTTTCTTTAATGTCTTTGAGAAACTCTTGGACGAGCACTTGAAATTCTCCGGGGATATTCTTTCTGTAGGCATGAAGCGCATTTTCAATATCACGGTGCGTCGCATATACTGGGATAATCTGCTCCCCTGTTTTTTTGGAGAGCCAATTTAAGAACTCGTAATTTCCGGGATCTGCAGTTGCGACGCGAAGGCCGTCTCGCGTTCGCTCAAAGGCAAGTGCTTTTTGTGCTCGACCGACGAGTTCCGGAATGATACGAAGTGCACCCTCATCAATCGAGCGATTCTCAAGCCGGACAAATGGGAGGTGAAAAAACTCCGCAACGAGTTGTCCCAAGTGCTCATCGGTGATGAGATCTTTTGTGATAAGGGCATCTTCAATGGAGATACCTTCTTTTTTTGCGATCATGACCGCCCCGTCAAAGGCCTTCGCGTCAAGAAACCGCGCATCAACGAGCATTTTTCGGAGTGTGTCTTCAGTAAGCTGCATGCCTTTATTATACCACGGAAACGCGCATGTCTTAAGATGAGAATCAAAAAAACGCACCGTAAGATCGCAGTGCGGCAAAAGATACACTACTTTTGGCTGTACCTCCTACTCTTCGTAAAAGGGGCGCCGCGATTCTGGCTCCTTAAGCCAGGCGAGCACCTTCGCATGGACACCTTCGTGATTTTTTCGATTTGCAAAAAAAATACGAAAACGGTTTGCGGTGCCGGTGAGGGTGACGACCACCTCAATAAGAAGCCAGGTGAAGATATTCGAAACGATGAGCGCTCCGCGCTCGGTCTTTACGATCTCTTTACTCCGCAGGTGCCCAATCGCGCGGAATTTTGCCGCAAGCGAACTCCCCTTCATCTCGGTAATATCGCTCACCGATTTCAGCTTCCCGGTGACGCTTCGCTCGGTAAGCTCAAACGAGCGCTTGATCCCTTCTTCTACGTCAGGCACTTCCAAGAAGCCCCGAAAACGGAGGATCGCAATGTTCGTATCCTCATCATACGACACCTCTACTTTAGGTGGAGACGGTTCCATAGAAAACAATGTGTAGATTTTTGGCCGTGTGATCGCCTATCCTTTTTGGCTTTTCGTTTTAAGTGGGGGGGGGGGAGTGAATTGCATGCGCCCACTTGCTCTTTACCTGAAGCATGTTGAGCGCGTCTTCAAGGCTCATGAGCGAATCATCCTTCTTAAAATCGCGAACGGTAAACTCGTAATCCTTTAGCTCCTCTCCGGTCTCAAGCAACCCTCCAATCCAAAATACTCCCATGGTTTCGATTAACTCCTTTGGGGGAATGGGTGATGCCGCTTCGTCCCTGACCCCCCACCGAGAAAGTAACTCTTCGCTCACGGTAATCCTTACTTCTCTTATCGCCCCTTTCGCGCACACACGAAAGCGTCCTCCTCGCCCACGAACCGTTTCGGGGAAAATCTGCACCAACCGCACAAATGACGTGTGGCCAAAAAGAATGAGTGCGATAAGAATAATAATGAAGAATATCGCTCTCCCTATGTACCACCCGGTAAACGATACAAGATGCACGACCCAAAAGTTAAAGGGGAGGTTGAGAAGCGCCCGTATAATGAGGAAATCAAGTGAAAATATACCGAACCATGAAATTGCAAGAAGGAACGGCGCAAGTTTCTCGACGCGGGGTGCGCGGTAACGAATGAAGAATATAAAAAAGAGAATAGTAAGCAAGGCATCAAATGGAAAACTCACGAAGAGTATGAAGGCAATAAGGACGCTCGGCATCGTTCCCTCGACAAGGAAGACGGTTCCCCAAAGAAAGAGGAGTGCGAACCCTATCCAAAGCCACGGGAAGACGTTCCGCCAGAAAAGCGGCGGTTGGAAGAGAAGTAATACCCCACGAATCCAAAAGAATATTGCGAGCACCATCATAAAAAACGAAAAAAGGTAGAGACCGGTCACAAGCTCGTAGGATGACTCGGGGATGAAGTTTATAAGGATAGTGGGGATGTGCATCATGCTAAAGGAGAAAAAGCCAAGAAACCAGTTAAATAAAAACCGGTTCTCGCCCGGTGACCCGCTTCGTTTTTCAAAGAGCCAAAGGATGCCGAGGCTCAAAATCCCCGAAGAGAACATAAGGAGGAGGGTTGGGATGAAAATGATTTCCCGCATAGTATTATTACACGAGCTCTTCTACATCAACAACTTCCCTCTCAATTCGTTCCTCAATCTCTTGGAGATCCGCAAGGAGGGTATTCCGGAGCTCCCTTTCTTTCGAGCTCAACTCCCGATCGCCATGCCTTGCGGCTTTCTCAAGCACGGCGAGGTCCCGCTCGAGTTCCTTTCTCAAAAACGTGAATCCGAGGCGCAACACCTCATGAATCTCGCGCACCTCTTTTTTGAGCGCGGTGTGCACGCGTGAGGTTCGCATGCGGAAGTAGATGACCACCCCAATAAGAATGGTGGCGAAGTTAAAGAAGAGAAGCACGAGAAGCCCAAGAAGTGTATCGAATTCAATGACGTACTTCCCTATATTAATGCTCCGGTTCGCCACACGAATCGCCACAGGATCGCTTTTTGCTATTACCGCGCCGCTTACCGAATCAAGCGTCTCAACGGAAACCTCGTAGAGCCCGGGCTGGAGGTACAGCCCGTGGAGGTACTCCCAATCACCGCGTTCATTCGCGCGTGTTTGGGCAATGATAGGTTCTTGCTGCCCGCCGCGGATCGAGATTCGTACCTGGCTTGAGGGTTCCGAAACACCAGAAAGGTAGAGGAGTTGGTTTGTGGCAATACTCACATCATGGCTCAAAATCCGTGGCGGGGAGGTTATGGCAGCGGCGGCATCAACAGGAAGCAAAGAGATGAACAGAAGGGTAAACGCAACAAGGACGAACCCGATAAAGAAAAGAGGGAATTTTGTTGTGGGGGATGTCTCCTTCGGTTTCGGTTTCGCGAGTGCCCCATTGAGTGTTTTGAACCGCTCCCCGAAGCGTTCGCGCAATGCCTCGTCCTCGCGAAGGCGCGCGTGGATTTTTTCAAGATCTGTTTGTAACCTAGCGCGGAGCTCTCCAACGCTCGTGCTCGCTCGTGCCTGAACGCGTGCGTGGCGCCTCCAGTTTACGAATGCGGCGAGCGCACCGATTGCAAATGCGAAAACAGCTCCTCCCAAAGTCATCCACCATGGAGCCGTAACGGGACCCAGCCGCAGTCCCTCATTGCTGAAGAATGAAATTGCCCGTATGCGCACTTCGAACTGTTGAGAAGCCTCAAAGAACGTACCGGCCGCATCATACGCGCGGATAATGACGGTATAGACCCCCGGTTCAAGCTCCGGCAACACAAACGGACTCTCTACCTCGATGAAGAACGGGGATTTCTTTACCGCTTCCGGCCCGCTCACATCGACGATCTTCAGCTCGTATCGTGAAATTCCCGAGAGGGCATCGGTGGTATTGAAAAAGATGAGCGCCCGGGTCCCGGGAGCAAAACGAGTGGAGGGATCAACTTTCATTGTAAACTCCGCAGGCGGCGTGGAGTCAATTTTTGCAAGGAAGGTGGTGATCCCGCCCCAGACACCGCTTTTGTTTGCCCGTATATGGAAATACCAGAGGCCATCTTCAAGATTTTCATGGGTGAGCGCGGTTTGGGTACCATCTGATTTTGTGTCGGGAACGCCGTTGGGGTCATTATCGAGAATCCAGGAAAATTCACTCACCCCTTCATCTTTCTGCCAACTGAACGTGGGGGATGTATTCTTGTACCACTGGATGTAGTCGGGGTGTGTGGGAGAGGAAACAGTTGGTCCCTGCGGAGGGGGAATCGCGATGCGGTAGCGGGCACCGAACGTAGTGCCAAGAATATTCGTGCCGCGGCCATCCGCAAGGAGCACCCGGGAATTCCCGCTGAAATTGAGTGTCACCTCGCCCGGCTGTACTGCTCTAAAACTCACGACAGAGAGCACCCCTGAAGATGTTTTGAGACCCGGGGCAGGAACACCGCCCTGAAATCGTACAAACCCTTCTTGGTTGGAATACGTCGGAGGAGAAGCCCAGATGGAAATGACAGAGCGTGCGGCAGTTGGAGAAGTCACTTGAAGCAGCTGTGGCGGAAAACGAAGTTCCGCCTCGATCGCGTTTACTGTCTCCCCTCCGGTATCAAGAATGAGTGAAACGTCAAACGTTGAGCCTACAAAGAATGTCCCCTGCGCAGGATCAATTTTAAGGCTTGCGGTCGCCGCATGCGCTTCATGAACTAGCCCTCCAAAGAAAAGAAGCTGGAGAAGCAAAAACGCAGTAAGTGTGGTACGGGGTAAAAATTGTCTCATGTAATTAACGTGGGGGCGAACCATGGAAAAGCGTGGTTATGAATCTACGGAGCCTGCCGATCGCAAATATTCGAAAAATGGCTGCGCCAACCATCAAAACACCGAGGAGAAAAATAACAGGCTTCCATCCGAAGGATTGCGGGAGGGTAACGGATGCCTGGCGTATATTTCCCGCTTTATCATACGCATCAATGCGAAGCGTGGTTGCGGTGAGATCGTCTTTCGTAAGAAGTGGTGGAACAGTTACCGGGCGACATAATTCTTTCTCATCACTCGGAGTTTGGGTGGGATAGCAGAGCATGTAGCCGTAAAGGCCTGATGTCAAATCTCCTGTCGCAAATGAGAGGAAGGGTTTGCCGCCTGATTCGTCCTCTCCCTTCACGAATGTTACCTCAAATACATCGGGCGGCGTTGCGTCAATCATGGCACGGAGTTTCGCTCGTCTTCCTTGGACCCCGGCGCCAACCTCACGAACATGGAAATAGTACACCCCGTCATCGAGCTCTTCATATTTAATGTCCCCCACGGGGGTATCGGGAGTCTCATCGGCGCTCGCAAACACATCCTTACTTAAAAGGTAGCTGTAGCTGGTACCCGGCTGCGGATCCCAGTGAATGGTGAGGGTCGTATTGGAAACCCACCGGAGAGGATCCGGGTGTGAGGGCGAAGCAAGACCGGGAATAGATTCAGATGCTTCCCCGATATCAAAGAAGGCTTCAAGACCCGACGTCGTGGTGGGCGTGCCCTTGCCGTCGTGTAAGAGCGCCCGCATATTCTCGAAAGAAATAACGGCATGCTCCGATTCTTCCTTTACGCGAAGGAGCATCCGTCCCACAAGGCCCGCTTTTCCGTTAAACGGGTTCTGTGTTCCCGCCTCAAAGTGCACAGTTCCCTCGCTATTTGAAAACGAAGGGGGACGAGGCGAGAGCAAGAAGAACGAACCTGCCGTATCCGCATCCACTACCTCAAAAAGGTCGGGGAGGAAGACGAGATTCGCCTCAACGGCGTTTATGGTTTCGTTCTCGCTATCAACGTAGACTTCGATAAAAAAGGTATCCCCTACCGCAATGGTTCCGCTTGAAGGCTGAAGATAGAAAGTCGCCGCCTCAACGTATATCCCACTCATCAACACGAATAAGAAACTGAATACCACCAGTAGGAGGAAGTTGAGCTTTGGTATGGGCACACTTTTTAATGTTGTGCTTTTTTCATAAACCATGATTTTCTGTTTTCGTGGTTATTCGTTTACTATTTGTGTGTATTCATGGGGTAACATCAACCGGACCAGAAGAAAAGCATGATCGAGAAATCAATAAGGTCAACGATGCCGTCTTTATTGAAATCGGCGCGCGGATCTTTTGGCTCGCCCCAGTTGTAAAGAAATATGGAAAGGTCAGTGAGATCGATCTTCGCATCGACATTGAAATCCACTTTTTTGAGCTGCTCTTGATATTCCGGGGAGGCGGGAGTGATGGGAAGGGTGAAAGGCCCCTCAGGCGATGGTACGGGTATAAAGGGAAGCCCGGTGGTGATCGCGAGGCCAACGATCTGGGAAAACCCCGAAAGGAGGCCAGAGGCAAGCTGCGCGTGCGCCTTCACCTCGTAGCTCCCCTGTGCAAGTTCGCTTGCAGGAAAGGAGAGGCCCCAACGTCCGCGAGTATCGCTCGTTACTCGTTTGACAGAGAGTGCAGGCAAAAAAAGCACATCCACGCCCGTGTTGGGTACGGTGAAACCGTGGAGCTTCACCGTGCCGCCGCCTTCGACTTCCGGCGTATCGAGAACGATCGTTGGCGGAATAAAAATATTTTCAATGGTGGTCGTCCCCTCGCTAAAGACGGGGATTTGGGAAAGGACAATACTTTGCGATGTATTTCCTTCCTCATCTTCGGCAAAAAACTGCAATTCGTAGAGGTTCGATACGCTCTCAACAAAAATTTGAAATTCTCCCTTCCCGTCCACGCGGAGCGTCGCACCTACGGTTTTATTTTTAATAAGTGAAAGGAAGGCGCGGGGCGGCCCAAATCCGCGAAGGATAAGGACTCCCGAGGGACGGGAAAAGAATGGGTACGGGAAAATTCCTCCTGCTTCTTGCGTTGGCGGCGGTGATCCTCCCCCCTCAAACTGAAGCGTTACTGAAACCCCGCTTGTGACTGGTGGTGTATGGCCGCTCAACGCAACAAAGGGGAGCAAGAGCCCCCCGCATCCAAGGAGTATCCAAGAAAGAATCGGGAGCAATGATTTCTTCCACATACGCATAAATCAGGGGACTGAAATCAAAAACCGCAACGCATGAAGCATGCTTCACGTATAATAAGAAAACGTGAAGGGGTGGACCCTCTTCGATACCTTACTGCCCTCCTGCTTTCGTTCCTTTCATCAAGACACTGACCGCAAGCGTAAGACGTTTTCTGGTTTTGAGGAAGAAGACAAAAGCCGCAAGCACGACAAATCCCATAAGTGAGAGCTGCTTCCACGGCACAATCCAGAACGTAGTGGTATAGCTTAACGGCGTATTTGTCTGACCGTAGCTCCCAACTAACGATGCGGAATAACGCCCAACTTTGAATCCTTTCGCATCCCACGCAAATTGGAGTGTTCGCTTCGCGCCCGGTATCACGCTTTTTTGCGGAAAAGGCACATCCTCTACCTTCTTTCCGAATATGTTCGTAATCTGCGCAAATCCAAGCGGGCGCACATGTACGGTGCCGTTATTTGCAAGACGGACATCGAAGGGAATCGGGCCCTTCTCGTGGAAATCGGCAGTGTCAAATTCAACTGCGAGGCTCTCTTTCAGCACACCCGAAACCGTAAGGAGTACGAGCGAGCCGACTTTATAGCCGACTCCTGCTCCGGTCGTGCCTTCACCGGTTGTTCCCACTGTTGAAGCAAGCACCGATCCATAGTGTCCGCCCGGTTCCGCATTCTCCGGCACTGCAATGGTAAATCGTACGAACTGCTTCTCTCCCGGCTCTACCGTAAAGCTCTGCGGTTCAAATGTCACCCAATGCTTCAACGAATAGGTTTCGGTGCCCGTTGCTTCTACCACCACTTGTCCCTCTTCTCCGACAGGAGTGAAATCCTCAACTTCCATCTTCACCGAAAAGGTATTTTGTGTGGGGTTGAACACTTTAAGCTCATTGACGGTGGTATCACGCGGATCGGCAACAAGTTCGAACGTAAGGGGAGAAATAGTGAGTCCTCGTACTGAATCTTCTGCAGCAAGGCTTGTAAGCGGGAAGGCAACAACTGAAATCAACGCAACGGCAGCAAAGATGTTTCTTGTGACGAATGGTTTTTGCATCAACATGTTAGTAGGTAGGAGTGGTAACATATACGATGGTCGCGGTGTAGGGTCCCGCAGCTTGGGTCGTATCAACGGAAAGCCTGTGAGCAATCTGCGCAGTGTGGCTTGAGGGAGCAGATGCTTGGATAACGTTCACGGGGGTCTGGTTTGAAGAACCGGTTTCTGCTCCGGGATTAATGGCGTGAAGCCGGAAAAACGGAGTTGCATC
>CAYJUQ010000031.1:5709-10614 GCA_964373425.1 uncultured Candidatus Saccharibacteria bacterium | reverse complement strand
GCGGTAACGCTCCTTGGGGTTGGCGCGCTCCTTGGCGGAGGGGTATTTACCATTCTTGGCGCGACCGTAGGGCTTGGCGGCGGCGGAGGGACGCTCATTGCGATAGTGCTTCTCGCAATTGGATTTATCGGCATTGTCGCGATGTATGCAGAACTGGGGACCACATTTCCCGAGACCGGCGGAGGATACCTTTGGGTTCGTGAGGGATTAGGGGATCTCCACGGATTTCTTGCTGGATGGATTTCATGGCTGGGGCAGGCGGCAGCATGCGGACTGTATGCGTTGAGCTTCGGATTTTACACCACACTCATTTTACACAGCGCCGGCTTCCACGTGCCAGATAGGTTGAGTGCAACGATCGCTGCGATTATTATCATCAGTATTTTCGGGTTTGTAAATTGGCGAGGCGCAGGAATGTTTAGTCATACGGGGAATGTCATTACCGGCATTGTCCTTCTCATTCTTTTTATCTTGAGCGCCGCGGGAATTTTGCATTTTTTGAAAGACCCTTCCTTGAATGTGATCAAATTTTCTCCGCTTTTACCCAACGGCATTACCGGAGTGCTCGCCGCAATGTCGCTTTTCTTTATTGCATTTGAGGGGTCAGAGATTCAAACGCAGGCCGCGGAAGAGATGAAAGATCCTGCACGTGATTTGCCGCGTGCGCTTCTCGCTGCGCGGGTTATGATCACCGTCGTCTATCTTTTTATTACCCTTGCGCTTCTTGTGGGTTTTGAACGTACGGGAGGAGCAACACTTACCGGGGGTATTGGTATCGCGGGTGAACACGCGCTCCCCGAAGCGGCACGCAACCTTATCCCTTTTGGGGCAGTACTCGTTATTATTGGTGGGCTGCTCGTGAACGTTGCTGCGCTCAACGCAACGCTTTTTTCTTCATCACACCTTATCTTTGCCATGGCGCGTTCCCGCCACGTCCTTCAAGGGCTTGCGAAGGTACACGTGAAGAATCGAACCCCTGCGCGTGCGGTGGTCATCTCAACAATATTCGTGATTCTCCTTGCCATTTTTTTCCCCATAAAAGAAATTGCATCAATCGCAAGCCTTTTCTTTATTCTTATTTTCCTTCAGGTTGCGCTCGCATTTTTATCGTTACGGAGGCGTCAACCGACAGTACCGCGCCCTTGGCGCATGCCATTTTCACCTTGGATTCCGCTTGGTACCGCAGTTTTTCTGATCCTTCTTGCGATCGTTCTCGTTACCCATGTAAGTCCCATTGCGGGACTCATTGGTGGGATTTGGATCCTTTTTGGGCTTATCAACTACTATGCGTATGCGACGCCAATGGAGCATTCTGAACTTGAAGAGGTAACGGTATTCTCTCATATGTGGCGTCGAGGTGAAGCGCCACATTACCGGATTTTACTTCCCCTTACTATTACTCGTTCCGAGTCTTCAAGTCGTATGCTTTTCAATCTTGCGCTTGGATTTGCAAAGGAGCGCGAGGTGGCAGAAATCTTTGTCCTCATTATAGATGAAACGCCCGGCGACCATCGTTACGGCAGGGAAGATGAACACACGCGTGCCGAATCTCTTCTTACTGCACTTGTTGAGAGAGGACGCGAAGCAGGCGTGAGTACCGAAGGATTGCTTCTTGAGAGCTACGATGCACTCCATGTGATCCTCGGTTTTATCCGTATCCATCACATCAACCTCGCGATTCTTGGATGGGATGGCTTTGCGAGGCAAGGAAGAATTTTCTCCGGGAAAACCGATGCGATTCTCCGCGAGGCGCGGTGTGACCTCCTTGTCATCAAGCTTGTTGATCTCGAGCATCTCCGACGCATTCTTGTCTGTCTTCCCCCTGATGTGGGGCCGCACTACCGCTACGTCGGTAAAATTGTCTCATCAATCAGGAAGAGCATGGAAAGTGAGGTGAGTGTGGTGAGTGTGCTCTCCCCGCGTATGCGAGAGACTGAAGAGCACGACGTTCGTGAGCGTCTCCAGCGCGCGCTTCACCGAATGAAGTTTGATCCGTCCATTACTCCGCGTTTCATTACGCATGCTTCACCATCGGATGCGATTCTTGAACTCGAGCGAGATCATGATGTGCTCATACTCGGTGCCGCACGTGAACGCTTCTTTAAAGAAATTCGTGTGGGGTCAGTGGCCGAGCGTGTGGCGAGAACAGCAACGAAGACGGTTATCATCGTGAAGGGTCATCAGGGAATTCTCCCCAATCTTTTTGAGTATATTCGTGCGCGTATTTCGTAACGTGTACCATGGCTCGATACCCCACATTTAAAAAAGAAAAGGAGCTTTGGCAAAGAGGAGTTACCCGTGTTGCAGGGGTTGATGAGGTTGGTGTGGGGCCGCTTGCGGGACCGGTGGTTGCAGCGGCAGTGATGGTAAGGCCTACTACGTTCGCACGCGAGTATTTTCGGGGCGTGAGAGATTCAAAACAACTGAATGCGAGAGAGCGGGAATATTTTTATACGCTGATCCGCAAGCATCGAGATATTGCGTTTGCGGTCGCGGCGGTTTCAGCTCGTGTGATTGATGCGATTGGCATTCGACGCGCGACCGCGCGTGCGATGATCAGTGCGCTCAAAAAATTAAAACCCCGTCCCCAATTCACCCTTATTGACGGGAATAGAATATGTAATGGGAATCTCGTGGGGGCGCATCACACATTCATCGTGAAAGCCGATGAGAAAGTGCTTTCCTGCGCGCTCGCATCTATTATTGCTAAGGTGACGCGGGACGGGATGATGGCGAGATTCCACAAAAAATATCCACAGTGGTGCCTCGATATCCACAAAGGATACGGGACGAAATTACACCTCGGTATGATCAGAAAGCACGGTATTTCCGAGATTCATAGAAAAACATATACTCCAATAAAATTCTTGACGCAACGGAAATAAGTTGTTATTTGGAGGGTATCGTGTTCTTTGAAAGGAGATGGATATGGGGGCATTTTCTTGTGATTTCATTCCGGAGGATCTTCTCAACGATATTGATAGTGCCATACGAGCATCTGAAACGAAACTCACGCAATATAAAACAAACAGAGACCATGCATCATCCGATGGCTCCTACTGGCATTGGAATAGTATTTGGAGCAAACAGTTTCTTATTCATCAGTGCCTTCGCTATTTTAAACAATTCGGTAGACTTCCCACATTACGTGTGCATCCTGATAAGATTTTCAAGGACGCGGTTCAGATGGATGCGGCAAGCTATCTTGAGGGAGAGGGAATGCGGCTTAGCCGACTTATTGCAGAAGCACAAGGCGAAGAACTCTTTACCTGCAGAGAATGCGGAAACAAATTCCTTCTTCAAGAATTGAATCTTTGTGCGATGTGCGGTCAGCTTTTTGACGCGGTGACAAGCGGGTGTATATGCTTCTATTGGGGCGCTATCCCCCTTCATTGCGGTGACTCGCGAGGAGACTATGATAAACTTGCAGCGGCGTATATCGAGTATACTCGTAACATTAATGTTTCCAAGTATCCCCAAATTGTTTCAACATTGAAAGAGCTAAAAAGATAAGAGGTGGGGGCAGTATGAAATATCCAAAATATCCATTTGTCGCATTGGTCCTCTTCATTAGTCTTCTTATCACCGGTATTGTGGTATATGTTGATTTTTCAAGGAATAAGGATGCATCTCAAGTAGCCGGCGTTCTTGCGGGTAAAGTAACTATCGGCCCCATCTGTCCGGTAGAGCGCGAAGACATGCCTTGTCCCATCCCACCGGAGGTCTACACGTCACGGGAGATGATCGTATATACATCCGATGGGAAAACGGTTGTTGCGCGTGCTCACCTTGATGCAACGGGCCACTATCATTTTGATCTTGCACCGGGTACCTACACGGTAGATATGAGTGATAGCGGCATGGCCTCCTCACCCGTGCTTCCATCGAAAGTGGAAATTCGTTCTGGCAAGCGCACGGAACTCGATATCGACATTGATACGGGGATTAGATAAATATGTACAAAATCAAAAGGACTCGCACGAGTCCTTTTTATGATTGAAGCGGAGCATCGCCCTTCATCATTGTACAATTTCAAGATATATGGTACATCAGGAAGTAAAGTAAGAAAGCGAGTTATGCCTGTCCCAAAACAACGTCATACAAAATCGAGGCGCAATAGGCGAAGGTCGCACCATGCGTTAAAGCCGCTCGTGTTTGCGTTCTGCGCGAAATGTAAACGTCCTACGCTTCCCCACACCGTTTGTATGAATTGCGGGACATATCGAGGGAGAGAATTTGTGGATGTGCTTGCGAAACTTTCGAAGCGTGAACGGAAGACAAAAGAGAGGGAGATTGCAAGGCAAGAAAAGGAAGCGGCGAAAGAAGAGAAAGAAGCTGCTCCTTCAACAAAACCGTTGAGCTTGGAAGAACTCAGCAGAAAGTAGAATTATGAATCAAGAATCATGGATAACGCGAAACCGTTCCTTAATTCTTAATTCTTAATTCATAATTCTTGATTCAAGGTATTGTGGCAAATCGGCACCTTTTGAGATCAATTACAATGCAATCCCTCTATGAATGGGATTTCTATGGGCGAGACACGGGGCGCCTCGCCAATTTCGTTACCTACAATATCGAGGAATTTGCACCGGGCATTGATGATGTTGCGTTCGTTCAGGATCTCATCAAGGGTGTTATGGAACACGTGCTTGAGATCGATGCAATTATTGAACGCGCGGCTCCCGAGTGGCCGATTGACCAGATTAATATTGTGGATCGGAATATCCTGCGGATAGGCATCTACGAACTTCTATTCGGGAATCGGGAGGAAGTTCCTCCAAAAGTTGCGATTAACGAAGCGATTGAACTGGGGAAGAACTTCGGAGGAGAATCGTCCGGAAAGTTCGTCAATGGGGTGCTCGGCACCATTTACCGGGAGATAGGAGAACCAATGAAGGAGCACAA
>CAYJUQ010000031.1:0-5609 GCA_964373425.1 uncultured Candidatus Saccharibacteria bacterium | reverse complement strand
CACAACGAGCGCCTCGAATTTTTAGGAGATGCGGTGCTTGAACTTGTGGTGACGGAGTTCCTCTACGAGGACTATCCGAACCCGGAAGGGGAACTTACCAACTGGCGCGCAGCGCTTGTAAATAGCGTTATGCTCGCGCACATCGCAGCGCGTCTCGGCATGAACGATTACCTTTTCTTATCGAGAGGCGAGGCGAAAGATGTGGGTAGAGCACGACACTACATTCTTGCGAATGCCCTTGAAGCGCTTGTTGGCGCGCTCTATCTTGATCAGGGGTACGATGCAGTAAAAGGTGTGATCACCCGTCATCTCCTTACCGAACTTCCCACCATTATCGCCGAAAAGCTCTACAAGGATCCGAAAAGCCTTTTTCAGGAAGAGGCGCAGGAGCGCGCGGGGGTGACGCCCTCGTACAGGGTGATGAAAGAATGGGGGCCGGATCACGAGAGGCATTTCCTCGTGGGCGCCTTCCTTGAGGAAGAGCTCGTTGCTGAAGGCGAAGGCCCGTCGAAACAATCAGCAGAACAGGAAGCGGCGCAGTTGGCGCTTGAAAAGAAAGGATGGTAAGATTGCCAATCTCTTTTCAAATTCTTTTGAAAAGAGATTGGCAATCTTGAGAAGTATACGTTGGGTTCTTTAACATTTGATATTGGAGGTTCTGAAATGCCAGCAAACAACGGTTCTAATGGAACGAACGGAGATAACGGGAAGAACGGAAAAAACGGCAAGAATAATAACCATAGTAAGAGTTCGAATATTTTGTTTCGGTTCTGGTGGGTACTGCTCCTTGCCGGATTCATACTCCTGATTCTTTCTACTCCCCGATGCATGTCGAGCACCTCGAGTGGGAAGACGGAAGAGATTTCTCACAGCCAATTCATCAATAATGTCGAAGATGGAAAAGTCGCCTCAGTCGCCATTAAAAGTGGGAATAACCTCGAAGGTGTCTATACACCTGATGCGGAAGGTAAAGAAGGTCAGAAGTTCAAGACGAAGCTCGTAAGTCCTCCCGATTCTGATTTCACGGCGTTCCTTGACAAACACGACGTGGAGTTTAAGAGGAAAGACGAGAGTAATTTTCTCGGCGGGCTTTTCACAGTTTTTCTCATGTTCGGCCCCGTCATTCTTATATTTCTGATTCTTATGCTTTTCATGAGGCGGCGATCGACTCCCCAGGGCGGCGGCATGATCAATCAGGGAAGATCTTTCATGTCCGGGCGCTACAAGGCACTCAAGAAGATTCCCAATGTTAATTTTGCTGATGTGGGCGGTATTGAAGAAGTGAAAGAAGAGCTCTTGGAGCTCGTTGAGTTCCTCAAAAACTCGGAAAAATATAAAGTGGTTGGCGCAAAGACGCCGAAGGGTGTGCTCCTCGTGGGCCCCCCCGGCACCGGAAAAACACTTCTTGCGAGAGCAGTTGCGGGAGAGGCGGGTGTACCCTTCTTCACCGCGAGCGGTTCTGACTTCGTAGAGATGTTTGTGGGTGTTGGTGCGTCGCGCGTGCGCGACCTCTTTGATACCGCAAAGAAAGCCACTCCCTGTATCATTTTCATTGATGAGATTGATGCGCTTGGGGGGCAACGCGGCAGCGGCATCGGGGGTTCGCATCAAGAGGGAAATCAGACTATTACCCAGCTTCTTTCAGAAATGGATGGTTTCGAACCGAATAGCGGCATTATCATTATTGCCGCAACGAACCGACCCGATATCCTTGATGCCGCACTTCTTCGCCCCGGTAGGTTCGACAGGAAAATCGTAGTACGAAGACCGGGACTTGAAGGAAGAAAGCAAATCCTTGATATCCACCTTCGAGGAAAACCGCTTGAATCATCAGTTGATATCGATAAGCTTGCAAAGAAGCTTGTTGGATTTGTAGGATCCGGGATTGAAAGCTTTGTCAACGAAGCTGCAATCCTTGCAGGACGTAAAGGGAAAGTTCAACTCACTCCGGAAGATTTTGATGAAGCATTTACGAGAGTACTTATCGGTCCCCGAAGAAAGGGTGAAGCGCCGAATAAACGCGAGCAAGAACTCGCCGCCTACCATGAATCCGGTCACTACCTCACCGCTCTCTATACGAAGGGTGCCGATCCGCCCGATCGCGTATCCATCATCCCTGCGGGTTTTGCGGGCGGATGGACGAGCGCAACTCCGGAAGAAGACCGTTCGATCGTTACGGAAAGCTATTCCCTCGGGAGAATCAAGTTTGCGCTCGGCGGCCGATGTGCTGAAAAGCTCATCTATGACGAGCACTCAAGCGGCCCCCACGACGATCTCACTACTGCGACAAGTCTTGCAAAGCAAATGGTGATGCAGTGGGGCATGAGCACAAGGTTTGGTCCGAGAGTCTTTGGAGAGCGATCCGGTTCGTTCCTTGGACGCGACTTCGATATCTCTGATTACAGCGAGAAGCGGCAGGCCCAAATCGATGATGAGGTTGATGCGCTTCTCAAGAAGTGCGAAGCTGAAGTGACGGAACTTCTTGAAGAGTATCGCCATGAACTCAATACCCTTGCCAAGGCACTTCTCGAGCGAGAAGAGCTCTCGCGTGAGGATATCGATATAATTTTGGAGCATGCAAAATCGGATAAACCCCCATCTTAATTACTACCAAAACCGCCCCATAAGGCGGTTTTTTTATTCTCCTTCGCGAAGGAGAATAACCCTTCCGAAGCCCCGATCGATATCTGGGTGAAGGAGGGTACGATGATTCCCCCCCGAAGAGTTTACAAATTAATGGTAACCTGTTACCATTGCCCTTGATACTATTATATAAACTTTTCACAATGCTTATCATTCGATTCAAACGAGTTGGGAAACGAAATCGTCCGTTCTTTCGCGTGGTGCTTACTGATCATACGAAAGCCGCAAAGGGAGAAGCGAAAGAAACACTCGGATTTTATAATCCGCTCACCAAAGAAAACTCACTCAAAGAAGATCGGATTCGTTATTGGATGGGGCACGGCGTGAAAACGTCGGTTACGGTGCATAACCTTCTTGTCTCCAGCGGTATCATTCAGGGCCCCAAGCGTCCTCTGCACGCGCTCACCCAAAAAAAGAAAGGAGAAACACCCCAGACTCCACCACCGGAATCAGCCGTGAAGGAAGGAGAGAAAGATGTACCTGCCAAGGGCACCTCTTGACAGGTTCCCTTTTGAGCGTATAATATGGTATTGAGTTTCATTTCTCCGGTTTAGAAGTGTTCTAAGATACACTAGGTATATCACGAAAGGTCGAAATGTGAATAAGAGATGGTTTACAAGTAGTGAGGTTTTTAAGAAACCTTAGTCCGTGCTGTCTCGTCGTGTTTTTTTCGGCGGGGACGCGCGCTTGTAACTGTTGTCATGCGTATGGCGAAAGCAACTGTTGATCAAGAATTTGTTGACTACGTGGTGAAAGCCATCGTCAACCATCCCGACGATGTCAAAGTCGTACGAACGGTTGATGAGATGGGAGTGCTCTTGACCCTCAAGGTGAATCCCGAAGACATGGGCCAGCTCATTGGCCGAGAGGGAGGAACCGCAAGATCCGTTCGTACGCTCCTTCGTATCGTGGGTACAAAAAACCACGCACGGGTGAACCTCAAGATCGAGGAACCCGAAGGGAGCACCCGCGGCCCACGGAGCCGACGCGGAGACGAAGGGAAGAGCGTTGACGACGTGGTTGAAGATTTAAGGCTCTAAACAATTCTTCGTAAATTCTTTTGGAAAGATCGTGCCTACGCGCGATCTTTCCTTATTTTCTGCGTCCTATACAATATATAAATATAGCGCCATGATGACTTTTGATATCATAACTATATTCCCGCACATACTCGATTCTTACTTCGAAGAGTCGATTATCAAACGTGCACAAAAGAAACACGTCATTCGTATTCGCGTACATAATCTTCGTGATTGGGCAAGTGATCGGCACAAGACCGTTGATGATACGCCATACGGGGGCGGGCCAGGGATGGTGATGAGGGTGGGCCCAATCTCCAAAGCAGTGAATGCTTTGAAGATTGGGAAACCCGAAATCCGAAGCACGAAATCCGAAACGAAAAAGAAATTAAAAATCAAAAATCAAAAGTCAAAAGTTATTCTTTTTTCTGTGAAGGGAAAGAAGTTCGATCAGGCAATGGCGCGAAAGTTCGCGAAGTTCGACCAGCTTATCATGATCTCTGGACGGTATGAGGGGGTTGATGAACGAGTTGCAAAATACATCGCCGATATGGAGGTTTCAGTAGGGGACTACGTGCTTACCGGCGGCGAAATTCCTGCCATGATAGTAGTGGATGCGGTGACGCGTTTGATCCCAGGCGTCATTAAAGAAGAATCGATAGAAGAGCGACGTTTCCCCCGACCGGCGTCTCGCCCCGGTAACCGGGGTCTCGTTCCACTCGAGAGTTACCCTGCATACACACGCCCCGAAGTATTTTCTCCAAAGAAAGGAGTATATTTGCGGGTTCCAAAAGTGCTCCTTTCCGGGAATCATAAAAAAATAAAAGAATGGCGAATAACGCATGCGAAACAAGAACTTGACAGCGGTTTTTGAACGACTATAATCAAGTAAGCGAGTGGGATACAAAGAAAATCTTTGTATTTCCGACCCGCGCTTCGCCGAAGCTTTGGCGAGGCGAGGCGAACGCTGATTATATGGATTTATTTCCTCGAACCTCCCTGCTAGGGGAACACGGAACACCCAAGACGTACCTATAGGGGTCCGTCCCCATGGCCAAATCCATTTAATGAATAGCGGAAAAATGAATACGCGAACTTACACCATGTAACGTTCTATTCACAACGAGAATACGCTCAAGGCGAAACCGCGAAGGCACTTTTCCATGAGTATCTTCGCGGTTTCACTTTTGAAGCCAGAACCTTGATAACTGAATACGTAGTTAAATCTTCTATAGTTGTCCCGATTTTTGTTTTGGCTTCGGCCAAAACATACTGATGAGCACTGATTTTGTTGGTCGCCTCTGGCGACCTCACTGATGAACGCTGATTATTTATCGGTGGGAATCAGTATCGAGATCAGTGTAAATCAGTTTCTATTTAAGAGTTTGATCCTGGCTCAGGATGAACGCTGGCGGCGTGGATAAGGCATGCAAGTCGAGCGAACGCGGCGCAAGCTGCGTGAGCGGCGAACGAGTTAGTAACACGTAGGTTACCAAACTTCGAGATGGGCATAACTCCGCGAAAGCGGGGCTAATACCCAATGGTCCTTTACAGGTAAAGGTATAGCGCAAGCTATGCCACTCGAGGATGGGCCTGCGGCCTATCAGCTTGTTGGTAGGGTAATGGCCTACCAAGGCTATGACGGGTAGGGGGCGTGAGAGCGTGGTCCCCAACGACGGCACTGAGACACGGGCCGTACACCTACGGGTGGCAGCAGTCGAGAATATTCGACAATGGGCGAAAGCCTGATCGAGCGACGCCGCGTGCGGGAAGAAGCCCTTCGGGGTGTAAACCGCTTTTGTCAGGGAAGAATCCGGCACCTTTTTGATTACGACCAATCTCAAAACAAGGATCGCAGTTAAAAAGGTGCCGGATGACGGTACCTGAAGAATAAGAGGTTCCTAACTCTGTGCCAGCAGGAGCGGTAATACAGAGACCTCAAGCGTT
>CAYJUQ010000030.1:5854-10802 GCA_964373425.1 uncultured Candidatus Saccharibacteria bacterium | reverse complement strand
TGCCCCGGGGTGACGGCGCGTTGCTCCTCATCGAAAATAACTTTTATACTATCGTCTTCAAAAAAGACTTTGCATTTTTGAAGCGGCTGCCGATAACGGATCCGTGCGCTACATCGAAACGGCATCTTCGGCGCACTGCGAGAGATCCAGTGGATATCCTCAAGTGCAAGTTCTTTCGAATAGAGAATGGGGTCATTCTCGCCCTCTGCAACAAGAAGCGTATTCTTCTCTGATTCTTTCTTCGCAACGTAAAACGGAATTCCTCCGCCGATCTCAATGCCTCGCCGCTGACCAATCGTGTAGAACGGGAGCCCGATGTGGGTGCCGACATTCCTCCCCTTGCTCGTAATAATTGCGCCGGGCGTTTGCGGAATCGCGGTTTTTAAAAATTCGCGGAGATCCAGCTCTCCCACGAAACAAATCCCTTGGCTATCGGGACGATCCCAATTGGGAAGCCCGAGTTCCTTGGCCATCCCGCGAATGTGCGCCTTTGTATAGTCCCCTATTGGAAACAGTGCTCGGGAAAGCTGCTCCTGTGTAATTGTATGGAGAAAATATGATTGATCTTTGTTGGGATCCACACCAGCTTTCAGCTCCCAGCTTTCAGCTTTCAGCTCTTTACGAACATAATGACCGGTCGCGATAAAATCCGCACCTTCCGCAAGGGCGCGATTCAGAAAGAGTCCAAACTTAATCTCTTTATTACACATGACATCGGGGTTTGGCGTCCGACCACGCCGGTACTCTTCAATCATGTAGTCCACAACTTTCTCCTTGTACTCTTTCTCAAAATTCCAGCTCGCAAATGGAATACCCAAATGTTCGGCAACTTTACGTGCCTCCTCCTGATCCTTCTCCCATTGGCATTCGCCGGAAAAGGAAAGCCCCTGCGACTCTGGCGACCAACATTTCATGAACACTCCGTGTACGTCAAAACCCTGCTTTTGAAGAAGCACCGCCGCAACTGCGGAATCTACGCCGCCGGAGAGGCCGACATATACCACTTTTGATGCTTGACTTTTTTTGTTATTCATAGTATAATGTAATTAATCTATAAAAATCTGCATCTTTTACAAAGGAGGAAATCTCATGCCGACAGATCTCGAAAGGATTATCGCTTCACACCTGATGGCCGCAACACTGGCAAGCTCTTTGAGGCCGGTGGAAAAAGAAGAGGCGCTCGCGTATCTTGGCACATTGGTTGAATTCGGGAAGGAACACTGGCTCGCGACGCTGCGCGACGAAAACATCCAACTGCCTCCCGGAGAACCGGAACGCATCATCACCGATACTCTTACTATCATTGAAGACAAAGAGATACTTTTCACGAACCCGTCCTTCGCATTTTCTCTGCGGCTTGCAATCTGCAAGATTGCATCAGACGAACGCGACTGGAAACCGATGTTTCTGAAACGCCTCGTGAAAATATTCCCCGAGGAGCTTGCGGATCGACTGTGGGTATACGCAGTCCACAGCATCATATGCGATGGAAAAGCAGGAAAGGATGTTGTCCCCTCTCGGGAGCAAATCAACGCCCACCTTGAACGCCGAAGGCAAATTATTCTCTCGCATGCGCCGGAACAGCCGTACATTCGAACCGGAAATCCAATGGCGTCGAGGAGCCTCGGAACGCATACCCGGCTTGAGAAGTGTCCGCAATGTGGCCTTGAGAAACGCTGCGATGCAAAGACAAAGCGTTTCCGGTGTAAGCAGTGTGACCTTGACCAGCCGTATCCATTCCAACCCGCCTCTCCATAGAGGCGGGTATTCTTTTCAAAAGGATCAGTATACGATAAACATTATACCATTTTTATAATAAAATGTCCATACGTCCGAGAAAGTTTAGTACGGGGGGCGCTCTTCTCCAAAAAAAATAAGCGGTGGGTACCGCTTATTTACTCGCGAAGCAAGAGCAATATAAATGTATGTGTATCCCTAAAACTTGCTGCCCCCTTGGGTTTTATACGATTTATTTTGTAAAGTACTGATACATGAGTTGGTATTTTTCTCTTTCGGGGAGAAACGCGCTCCGGACTGCATTCTTCATAAGGAGATGGATCTCCTCCATCCCCCATCCATACGCCTTCGCGGTCTCAAAAAGTGTCTCGGAAAGCGATGTGTGGAAGAGCTCAGGATCATCGGAGTTTACTGATAGTAAAATTCCTTCCCGGAGGAGCGTACGAAGCCCCAGCTCACGAAGATCACGGATGTTTCCGCAAATGAGATTTGAGATGGGGCATGACTCAACGCCGATAGTTGCGCCGCGACATATCATTCTCAATTCCCTATCTCGCCCAAGCCCAATCGCATGGCCAAGACGGTGTGCCTCAAGATCGAAAATTGCGGTCTTGATGTTTTTGCGCCGTTGCCTTCCAAATTCTCCGGCATGTACCGTACGGGAAAGTTTCGAGGAAAACGTGAGGGCATACGCCCCCGCATGACGCTCGGGAGGATATGCTGCTTCGTTACACGCAAGGTCAATCCCTACGACACCTCTTCTCTGAAACGTACGCGCGGCTCGCACTACATTTTTCGAAATTTCAAGATCGCACTCACGCGCAATACAGACAATCACCCGTACCATCACGCCCGTTTCTGTCTCACCCCGCGAAAACCCTGCGAGCGACGCAGCGATTACGTCTTCGAGTGCAAGTCCTTTTTGCATATGATACTGAGGAGCAAACCGAAGTTCAGCATAGACAATATTCTCTTGCTCAAGGTCGAGGACCTGTGTATAGCATACCCGCTCAATATTTTCTGCCGTCTGCATGAGACTGATAACGAGACTGAATTGCGCCATAATCTCGTCAACGCTCATGCCGGGTCGGATGTGGAGGGTGTCACGGAGTGCTCTTGCGTCTTTCTGCGCGAGTACCACGCCATCTTTTTTCGCAAGCTCAAAGACAAGCTCCGGTTTTATCGCTCCATCAAGGTGCCTATGGAGTTCCACCTTGGGAAACGAATGAATCTGGTCAAGCGTCACTGGGTTGTTCATAGCACATGCCCCAGAATCCTTGTCAGCGCATTGAGATTCTCAACGAAAAGATCTGGTTTTGCGCTCATAAGTTGCTTTGGCGAGTTAAATCCGCGTGGTATCGCAACGGCACATACCTTTACTTTTTTTGCCGCAACAACATCTTGAGCAGTATCACCGACATACACCACTTCTTGGGGTATCACCACGAACGTTCGCATAAGCTTGCGAAGCGCCGCATCTTTTTTGGTCACCCCGCCGCTCGTAAACCCGAAAAATTGCGTAAGACCGTGGGAATTGAGATCGGCACGAAGCGCCGCATCTTCACGTAAACTTATCAAGGCAAGACGGGTACCATGATTTTTGAAAAACTGCAACGTAGCTCGCGTATCAGAAAACAGTGTGGGAGGCGGAAGCGTACTCAATTTCTTGCCCATAATCTCGTTCAAAAGTTCTCGGGAACCGGTAATCCCGCGTTTTTGATAAAAGGGTATGTAATCGCCGCCCATCTCTCTCCGATACTCATCAAATTGGGGAATTGGTTTCCCGAAATGCCTGAAAATTTCTTTCACACCTTCAAATACCCATTCGGGATCATTCACGAGGGTTCCATTCCAATCAAACGCAACTACCTTTATCTTCACTCTAAACCTCCATTTTTATAAAAGAACAGGATTCTCCTTCGTATATCATGAAATAATGCGGATGTGAAGTACCACGGGCAAAAACCCGTGAGGCTTCAGCAACCATTTTAGATATCCACTCTGCTATAACAACGTGCAGGACGAAGGAGGACGTGTCCGCCGAAGCTCGCCGAAGGCGAGCGAAGGAGGATGAAACAAAAACGGGGCTTCTCCCCGTTTTTGTTCTATGAAGTAGTAAGGTTGGTTTTTAATCCTCATCGTCTTCTTTCCCGTCCCGAATATCATGTCCTCCCCGCCCGTGTCCAGGGTTCTCACTGCCGCTTTCCTCATGTTCCTCTCCATCTTCATCGTCCCCATGCTCTTCTTGATTATTTTCGTTCTGATTTTCCTCTACTCCCGCATCTTCATCCTCGTCTCCCTCATCATCTCCGTCCTGGTCGGGAGGAAATACAACACCCTTAAGGAGAAACTTCGCTTTGGTAGCAATTCGTATGCAATCCTGTGCCTTATCAAATGTCTCAATAAACTTTTCCTCGTTGAAAAGCTTCTTTGCATCCTCAAGACATGTTGCCGCCACAAACAACTCTGCTTCCGCAGCTTTCACCCTGTCATCCCCGAGTCTCTCGCGAACGCGTTCAATATGTTTTTTTACTTCATCGAGTTTGTGCTCGACTGCACCAATTTTCCCTTCTGCGCGATGACGCGCACCCGTAATGCTGAGTGAGGGGTCTTCATCGCCGTCTGCGATACCATTTTCATCCTCGCCTTCATCTCCCTCCTCTACTTTGAGTTTTATCTTAACCTCGGTGGCATTACTCTTATGGTCAGTCTTCACCACAATCTTTAATGCCACATCCTCTCCTCGTGCAGATGCCTCTTTCGCACGTTCAAGCGCAGGGCGTGCAACTTCCGGCACGATTCTCATGAGAAGATCGAGCACCTCTTGATGGCTCGACAGGTTATCTTCAAGACGCAATGCGAGCTTCAATACCGCTTCACCTCTCCCCCCACGCTCTTCAAGCTTCACGACAAGGTCTTCTCCCGATTTCACTTCAAACGTAAAGCGTGTAAGGGCCGTCAAGAGATGCTCCTCGTCTACGGTCCCCGCTTCGATGAGTTCGGTTGCTTCATCGAGTCGTTCCTCGGCAAACTTCATATGGAGTTCGGCTTTCTTCACATCATCAAGGGCAAGTAATTTCTGAATTTCCTCGGCGGTGATCTTTACCGGCCAAAGAAGATCACCGGGCACAGTCTCTTGGGATGCCCACGCAACGCCGCCACCAGTGGTAAGAACAAATATAAGTACAAGTGCTCCTGCCGCAAAACGATA
>CAYJUQ010000030.1:0-5754 GCA_964373425.1 uncultured Candidatus Saccharibacteria bacterium | reverse complement strand
GAAAAAATGGATCGCTCTCAAGTGAAATTGGCTTCCTTTTTCTATAACTATCAATGATGAGGTTTCGCGCAACCGTATAGAGGAAGTGTTTGATATTACGGATCGTGCGGGGCGAGCGACACAAGAAATCCCAGGTTTTTAAAAAGACGTCGCTTGTAATGTCTTCGGCAAGCTCACGTGAATGCACGCGGAAATACACGTATCGAAAAATCGAAGATGCGTAGTGATCATACGCTTCGGCAAACGCGTCTGGATCTCCCTTACGAATACGTTCGAGGAGCATGGCAGCATCTTTTGTATATTCTGTATAAGGTTTCATATATAGAGACGGGTGATCGATGAAAATCTTTCTCTTGTTCCTACCATAAAATCAAGAAAGAAAAAAGGCATCGTATGATGCCTTTTAGGATTTCTTCTTTCGTGGAGGTTTTGGTGGTTCTTGTTCTTTCAAGTACTGTTGTAGTTTTACGATGCGTTCCTCGATGAGCACCGCCTTTTGAGAGGCAAGAATCGACTCGCACTCTTGGAGGTGCTGTTTTACTTCGCTTACAATACTGTAAATTGCTTTCAGTTCCGCGGTGATCTGCGTTGCGACAATCTCGGTGAGGCCCTTCTTGCGCGGCCAGTACTTCCTGGCGAACGCACGGAACACCCGAATTGCCTTCATGCTCCGCCGATAATTCTCATCCCACTGCCGAATATCCTCTTTGTGTCCTTGAATAAACTTTACAATCTTCTTAATCGTGGGGAAGATCTTGAAGTAGACGTAGTACTCATACTTCCCCTCAAGCCCCCGCTGGAGCATCCACTCGCTAAACTCTTCGGGATCATCATCGTAGAAGATGAGGGTTGGGCGTTTGTACGTTCGCAGTACGTACTCTACAAACTCTTCAGTCGTTCCGTGAGTACGTTCACGGGAGAGACGAATGATCGCGCAGTGGGCCTGACTCAAGGCGTAAAGGTCGAGGTGTACCACGGGGCTAAACCGTCGGTAGAACTCTCGCTCTTTCTTCTCGTCGCTAAAGGCATCACGCTTGAGTTCCCGCTTGTGACGATCCCACTCGCCCATTGACATCTCAAACTTCTGCGACTCGACAACAGTAGGGTCGAACGTGGTGGCATTCAGAGGCGGCATGAGGAGTGCTTCCGCCGAGACGCGTCGCCAGTTGACGCCGAAGTCTTCTGCGGCCTGCATTGCCCCGCCAAGATATATGAAAATATCGCCTTTCGCTTTCAGTTCATCAATAAGGAGCTTATCCTGCTCTTCAACTTTTCTCAATTCTTATCACCTCTGTTTCTCGAATTCCTCGACAATCGCCACACCGGAACTTGTGCCGATGATGTCGGCACCCGCATCGAGGAGTTGCTGGACCTCGCCAAGTGTGCGAATCCCTGCGGATGCTTTCACAAAAAGCTCTGGAACGGTCTCCTTGAAAATCTGTATCGCCTCAATTTTCTTTTGAAACGCTACGGAGGGACCAAACCCGGTCTCGGTCTTAATACAAAAGGCTCCAGACTCTTCCACAAGCTGAACGGCCTCTGGGAGGCGTTTCCTTCTCTCATCATCCGATCCCACGAGAAGATATCCAAGCTCGACAATCACTTTTGTGGGGAGAGTTCGCGCAAGCGGGCTTAACTCCGAAATAACACGGTCATAATCCCGAGACAGGAATGCGCCCACGTCCCAGACCACATCAAGCTCACCCGCACCTTTCTCGCGTGCAATTGCAGCTTGTGACTGCTTCGTCAGGTAGCCGCCTTGGCCGTGCGGGAAATCAATCACCGTTGCAATAAGAATTCCCTCATCTTCGAGCTCTTCACGTACGAGATCAAGCCATTTGGGCTGCACGCAAACTGCGCGGAAGCGGTATTTTCTCGCCTCATCACAAAGACGCACAATATCTGCTTCTGTCGCGTTCGGCCTCAGGTTCGTGTGATCTATTCTACTAGTAAGTTCAGATACATCCATAGTATTCCTCCTTATTAAAGGACTTCATTTTAGGCTACAACACTTTGGTAAAAATGTAAAGAAAAAAGTGTAAGACCCCCCAGCTTTGTTTACATTTTTCCCGTCCAGCAATTCACTAAGAAAACCGTCTCGCAGGCCGAGCGAGCATGGTCCGAGCACTCAACATATTGAGTGCTCGAGAGCGAGGCCGAGAGCGAGCGCAATTTCCTCGCCGGGGAAATTGATAGCGTGTTTTTATGCGAATTGCTGGACGGGATTGGGCGCCAGAACCGTAAACAACGCTACAATTTCTAAAGAAAAAGCGGCAGAATTGCCGCTTTAAATTAAAATTCTCTATTCACGAACAAAATTGATGAGGTGTTCCCTGAAACCCCGATATGCCTCCCTAAACTCGGCAGTTGTTTTAATGACTGCACCAAACGATGGCCATGCTTCCGGTTCTAGCCCCCCTCTACCGCCATCACACGTATCCTCTACACCAACCGCTTTCAATAGTGCTTCCAGTGAAGGCGTAAGCTCGTACGCCCTTCGGAAATCTATTATCTCAAGTAGAGTCTCGAGGATAGCCGGATCCGGATCCTCTGTAATCGAACCCTGATATTTCTCAAGGGTAAATCCGGGACTTTCTGATTCTGTAAACACCCTAAGCTGCTGGTCAGGAAATTCAGTGTTCGTCACATTGGGAACGCCGAGCACACCGTATGTATCTCGGGCCCTTCGCTTTGAGGCGGGAAGCAAATCAATTCTCGTCATCACTTCATAGGCCTCGGAGAAAGAGAGACCAAGCCGGGTTTTAAAGTACCGCTTCCATTTCTCCCAATTCTTCTGGCCAAAGAAGAGCTGCCACACACGCCTTGTTACAAATATTCCTGCATGTTGTATGGCTTCCTCACGCTCAATAAGGAAATTCCTTATCTCTTCGCTGTAAATTCCCGTGAATGCATTGAGGAATCGTTCGTCTGTGAGTGATTTCAGATTTTTCTTTGAGGCAAGCGCTTTGATCTTATCGCTTCTCGTGCCTTCGGCAGTACCGCACGCTGCAACTGCTAAACGATCAATGTCTGCATCGCCGAGGGCCGCGAGTACTCGCTCTGCTTCTACTTCCCGCAGATGATCCTCAAGTCTTCCGATCATATTTGTCTCATACACTTGCGAAATCCGCGTGCCGCGCTTTAACGCCTCAGCCATACCTTCTGCGGCTGCCATAATCAGGGTAAGTTCTTGGGAAACGCTGTAGGTAACCGTATTATTGGTTCCGATTCCTTTTCTGTTGAGGGTGCGAGTGATTTCTTTCGCAGCCGGGCTCGATGCCGCAACCTTACACACGATGTTGGGCCGCCCCTTGATCGCTTTTGCATCCCATCCAAGCCATGCGTCATACCGGCAAAGAATTTCGCGCAGAATCGAACAAATGCTCTCGGCATCGCGAACGCTTGCCTTAACGCTTTCCGCTCCAAAGGGATTCAACTGGTAGCTGACAAGTCCGGCCCGAAAATCGGAAAGAAGCGCGATAGGTCTAAATGCAAGAACGTTGGGTAAAAGCGATGTAATCGTTGCCCAAAGCACGATCTCATCGCCGTATTTCTCCGGGTTCGCCCGCCATTCGGGACTCAAATCAACAATCTCCCGAAATTCATCCCAAAGCTTTGGGAACTCTTCATAGGCACGTGAGGCAATCACCGGGTTGCTTGAGACCTGAATGAAATCGAGGTGCCGGACAAACCGAAGGCCTGTCGCCGAATCATTGCCGAACTTGCTCATACCGAGAAGCCGCATCTTATGGTAGACATTGTTCTCGATGGCCTTTTTTGCAGCAAGAATAAAGCTCTCTGCCATGTGTTCCGCATCCAGTTCCCGCTCGATATTCTCCGCGATTTTCGCAACCATGCTTTTCCCCGAAAGCACACGTTTCATTCCTTCAAGAATTCGTTTAACCGCGTCTTTTGCATCAAACGCCTGCCCCCGCACTCGCCGCTCCTTCTCTTCCCATCCACGAAGCGCAGCGCACAGTGCCGTTACTGCCGCATCTCGTTCGTTCCTAGAAAAACCCGCGTAGTTCGCCTCCATGCCGATCACATTCAATGCGGTTTCAATCATTGCCTCATAGACATTGCGACCCATAAGAGAGGGCAATGCCAAGATGCCGTTTCTGCCATCAAGCTCGTATAGTACATCATCAATGAATTTTGAGAGCGACCCGGAAAGAGATGTTTGAAGGATACTGTCTGCAGCAAGTTGAGGATGGGTAAGTGCAAGCTGCCTAAATCGAACAATCTGATCCTTCTCTCGTTTCGCATCAATTGGACACACAATCTTTTGATATCTTCTGATAGTCTCCCGAAACGCTTTCCCTCTCATGATCTTTCCTCCTCTTATGTTCGTTCGGTAACGACTTTGATGTCCATAAAGAATCGAAGCGCTTCATGCGCTTGACCATGCAACACGCCCATAAATGATTCCTTCATGCCGGCAAAAGGAAAGAGCGCGATTGGCGCAGGCACACCAATATTCACGCCGATATTCCCACACCGAACCTCGCGTATAAACTTTCGGATGGCTTTGCGATTTTCCGTGTAAATACTTGCGGCATTGCCGAATGGACTTGCCGCGATCATGGAAATCGCCTCATCGAGCGTTCCGACGTTCATCTCGACAAGCACCGGACCGAAAATCTCTTCACGCGCGATGGTTGAGCGCGGATCAACGTCTTCAAATATGGTGGGCCCAAGGTAATGGCCGCCTCCAGCGCCCACAGCTTTCTTCTTTCGGCCATCAAGCGTGAGTTTTGCACCCTCTTTCACTCCTTTATCAATGTAGCCGAGAACCCGCTCACGTGCTTTCTCGGAGACAAGCGGTCCCACGTGAATATTGGAATTCAATCCGTATCCCACATGCATGTCTCTGGCCCCTTCAAGAAGCCGCACCTTGAGCCTTGGAGCGATGTCTCCTACCGCAACAACATTCGATCCCGCAAGACACCGCTGGCCCGTATTTCCGTAGACAGAGCCAAGTATGTTTTTTTCTGACTCGTCGAGATTCGCATCGGGCAGGACCACAAGAAAGTTTTTCGCGCCGCCGTTACAAAGGAATTTCTTCCCGTTCGCTTGGGCTTTCCCGGCGATGTGTTGCATGGTCGTTGTTGAGCTTACCGAGGCAACACCACGAATGTCAGGATGCTCAAGAAGCGCATCTACAGTGGTTTTATCGCCATTCACGAGATTCACGACTCCCGGGGGGAACTTCATATCCTCCATGAGTCTGAAAATTCTCTCCATAGTACGAGGCACAAGTTCAGATGGTTTTATGATACATGTGTTCCCCGTGACAATCGCATACGGCAAAAACCAGAACGGAATCATCGCAGGGAAATTAAACGGACATATAACCGCAAATACTCCCTCTGGCCAGTAGTCCATCTCGACATCAATGTCTGTGGCAATATTTTTGAGTGTTCGTCCCTGCATCAACATGGGAGCCGCAATTGCAACATCAATATTCTCAATCGCACGCTTCATCTCCCCGCGAGCTTCACTGAGAACCTTTCCGTGCTCACGGGTAATGAGCTCTGCAAGCTCTTCCGTATGTTCCTCAAGAATTGCTTTCATCCTGAAAAGATACTGCGTGCGCTCCTGAATCGGCACCTCGCGCCATTCCTCGAATACTTTCTTTGCGGCTTTTGCAGCACGATCCACATCTGATCTGCCCGAGATAGGAACTTTTCCAAGTTTCGCTCTCGTGCCGGGATCTTCAAGTTCCAAATAATCGGTGGTATCGGGTGCTACCCA
>CAYJUQ010000029.1:8444-11010 GCA_964373425.1 uncultured Candidatus Saccharibacteria bacterium | reverse complement strand
GCAACTCATAGAAGCAGTAGGCGGTTCGGGGCCCGCTGCCACATTTAACGTAAATTGGGTCTGCCTCGAGAGTGGCGAACCGGTGACAGTAATAAGGAAGCTTCCGGTTGGCGTGGTTGAAAGCGTGGAAATAGTGAGCGTGGAAAAACACGTAGGGGTACAGCTTGTGGGGGCAAATGAAGCGGTTGCGCCGGCAGGAAGACCAGAAGCAGAGAAGCTTACGGATTGACTGGTGCCGGAGATGAAGTTCGCGGTAATTGTATTCGCGTTGCTCAATCCCTGTGCAACCGTGATAGTGCCGGAATTGGAGAGCGAGTAGTCAAACGGGTTGATACAGGTTCCGGAGCTGCAAATTTCTCCTGCGAGGCAATTCACGTTTTCAACGCCGGTACAGGCAACACAGCTGCTCCCGCTGCAGGTGTTCCCGGTTTGGGATCGGGTACGGGTATCTCCATCAAGGCATGTCCATGCTCCCCACGTGCAACCAGTGCAATCTACTGCTCTCGTATCCGCATTGTTGAAACATGCGCCCCCGGAACACCCCTCGTTCGTCTGCCACACATCTTCCCCGCTGCAGTAAAAACTATTCACGCCGCACGTCTGGACCAACGTATCCGCATTGTTGAAACATGCGCCCCCGGAACACCCCTCGTTCGTCTGCCACACATTGCCGCCACTGCAATATCGGGTATTGACGCCGCAGGTCGCAACAAGTGTATCTGGATTGTCATAGCAGGCCCCTGCCGAACACCCTACGTTGGTGCTATATACATTACCGCTAAAACAAACGTTCTGACTCGTGCCGCAATTTACCGCACTCCCCCACTCAAGACACGAATCTGCATCATAATTGCCGCATGTGTAGCGAAATGATCCGGAACAGGTAGTTGCTCCAGACGGAGAACACTCGTTCGTACACGCAGGATCAAGATAGAATTTGTAACCAAATGTGTTGGCGTTCTCGTTACAGATGTTAAGTCTCCAGCCCGCAGTATTGTAGCCAGCGGCTCCCACTGCAACATCTACATACTGCCAACACGAAGCGCAGACTCCCGGGGAACTCGGTGCATTGCAGAGCGGCTGACTACTACTTCCACAAGCAGTATTATTCTGACATGACCAACTTGAATCACAGCTTATTTGGCTCCCGGTAACCGCATCATAACATTCGCGACTTGAAGTAACGCCTCGCAACAACCAGACTTGCCAAATATTATCCGCACCACAATAATTAGTGCCGCCAATATTAATACAACAAAATCCAGCAGATCCAGCCTGAATAGTTTCTCGCTGATAAAAAGCTGATTCTGCTATTTCTATGGATGGGGGCAGGAAGACCAACAACCCCAATAGAGAGGCAACGCCAACGAAAATGAGTATCCAAAATACCTTCTGTTTCATGTTAACGAATTATGTTATGAATTTCTACATCGGCTTGTTCCCGCAAGGCTCTATACCACTCTTCGAAACCCTGCCGAGAATAGGTAGAAATCAAACTTTCTTCGGCATCTGCCACCTCGCTTACCCTCATAATGGCGAACCCGCTGGGATACCCGTAGAGCTCTGTTTCTCCTTCACCCAACTGTTCCCACGCATATGAAACTATAGCCGAGGGAGGAAACCGCATCACGTAAGGTCCAGCCCCCTCTTCCACGCGGGTAAAATTCTGATCAAATGAGGAAATAACGCCCAAATCTCCTCCGTTCGCCCGCGTCTCCGGATCTTCGGAAAACTCCCGTGCAAGCGCCTGAAAATCTTCCCCTGATGTTGCGCGTTCATAAATCAACTTTGCTTTCTCCCAAATAGGCTTGTCTTCTTCCGGGACTTGCCCCTCAAGAACCTGATAGCCGCTCCCGACACCGAGCGCAACATCAGAAGGACTCGTGCGATTAAGCCAGATGCCGTACATATGTTTCTTCCCTGGAAAGCCCAAAATTTCTTCGATGAGTAAATTTTCTTTAAATGTAAGCTGCACATCTTTAACCGAAGAATGATATCCGGCTTTCAGCCATGCATCGTATGCCTCAAGACCGCCGTATCGCTCCGCCCAGTTCTTTGTGTAAGTATCCAGTTCTTCCTGTGTTACTTCCCGGTTATGCTGTCGGAGAAATTGCTCAAGAAGCTTTAGTTTTATAAGAAATTCGAGCTGCTCTTCCTTGATATTCTCAAGCCGTTCGGGCCACGGCGATACGGTGGTATAAAAATACGTCATTACCTCAACCCGCCGGTCAAAGTCTTTCTTCAAAATCTTCTCGCCGTTCACGGTTGCCGCCGCCTGCTCTTCATTGGGGACAGGGGCGACGCGCGGGAGAATAAAAAATGCCGTGATGAAGAACACCACGACGAGTGCGGTAATAACGATAAGAAGTGGAAATTCCTTGTTTTGCTGGAATTGCACCATCACCCCTTATTATACCACGAAGCTAGTCGTCAAACGAGAAATCCGTCTTGTGGCGGTAATATTTTTTGATAGCAGTTACTTCCCGTTTACGAAGTCCGACTTCATAATCTTACGAAGTCGGACTTCGTAAGATTATCAGCCGTTGGTGGCTACTTCCTATTCTTG
>CAYJUQ010000029.1:7186-8344 GCA_964373425.1 uncultured Candidatus Saccharibacteria bacterium | reverse complement strand
ATAATCTGATCGATAATACCGTACTCTTTCGCGTCATGGGCGGACATGTAAAAATACGATCACTAAAATCTCCCCGACCCCCTTCTTTTAGAAACCTTCGGTTTCTAACGTTCGTCGCCTTGCTCCTCACTGGTTTTCCACCACGGGGAGATTTTCGATTTTTACATTCGACAGACAGCCAAACTACTTCCTATTCTTGATAATCTGATCGATAATACCGTACTCTTTCGCGTCATGGGCGGACATGTAAAAATCTCTATCGGTATCTTTATCGATTTTGTCGAGCTTTTGGCCGGTGTGCTTCGCAAGGATCTCGTTCAGTTTTTCTTTCACCTTGATAATGTGTTTTGCAGAGATTTCCACTTCAACCGCCTGCCCCTCCGCGCCTCCCATCACCTGGTGCAGTAACACTTCGGAATTGGGGAGCGAAAAGCGCTTACCCTTGGTCCCGGAAGCAAGCAGGGTTGCCGCCATGGATGCGGCAAGCCCCACACAGATTGTCGAGACATCGGCCTTGATGTACTGCATCGTATCGTAAATCGCGAGTCCCGCGGTGACCGAACCGCCGGGACTGTTGATGTAAAGCTTTACTTCCTTTTGCGGATCTTGCGACTCAAGGAAGAGGAGTTGCGCGATGACGGTGTTCGCCACCGGATCGTTAATTGGCCCCCCAAGGAATACGATCCGGTCTTTCAAAAGCCGTGAGTAGATATCATACGCTCTCTCACCGAACTGACTTTTTTCTATTACTGTTGGGATAAGGTAAGTCATATAGCTAAGACTAGTATACTACTTTACGCACATTCGCTCAAGTAGTGCAAGGTTCTCCCATTGATGTTTAGGAAATATATGGTATGTTGTCTTATAGAGCATACGAACGCTCTTTCACAAAGAGAGGAAGTACTCCATGCAGAAGATTAAAGAGTGGTTCAGCGTAGGAATAATTCTCTTACTTCCGTTTATTATCGGCTACTTTGTTCTCAAGATGATGGTGGGGTTTACGAGCTCCTGGGAAGAACTTTTCATTAAATTTGGAATCGAAAAGTACTACTTCGGCTTCACGGGGATTCTCATTACTTTTTTCGCGGTAATGTGTATCGGTTTTTTCATCACATCGGATTTCATACACGGCATTGTGGGACGGGTGTTGCGCATCAC
>CAYJUQ010000029.1:0-7086 GCA_964373425.1 uncultured Candidatus Saccharibacteria bacterium | reverse complement strand
TTTTCATCACATCGGATTTCATACACGGCATTGTGGGACGGGTGTTGCGCATCACACGCATCGTACCGCTAGCGGGACCCTTTGCGGAAAAATCATGGCTCATGATGCGAAGTATCGCAAAGCGCGTTATCTTTATCTCCCACGGTGGGTATAAACGCGTTATTTATGAACAGCACGGCAGGGGACACGGACGCTGGAGGCCGGCATTCGTTATCGGGAAAACAATTTTTAAATATACCGAGGGAGGGAAAAAAAGGGAAGAGTTAATGCTCGTCATTATCACTCCTCAGTTGCAGATCCCCGATCCGGTATGGATAGCTCCCGAAGATACAAAAATTGTTGCCGGAGGCATAGGAAGTATTGGACTCCTTATGCTCTCTGGAGGATTTGTAAACCCCGATGATCTGAACCTTGAAAACTGGACACAAGAAAAATATGACGAGATTCCCGAATACGGGGAAGAAAAAGCTGTTGAACCAAGGGATACAAAACCGGATAACGGCGGGGGATAAATAGTATCTTTTAATCTATAAGCATACTCATCGAGAGTATGCTTTTTTATTTTCTCACAAAGATATTGACAAAATTATATATATATGCTCGGTGTCCAAATCTTTACATAGTACATCACAAGGAGGAATCAATGAATCTTTCAACCGAACGGATCAAGAAGGCGGCAATATTCAGTATGGTAGTAGGCTTCGTTGTGGGCCTTATCTTCAACTTTGGCGGTATGGCGGTCGATAAGATACGGGGATTCTGGCGACCACTTTTTGAGCAAACCGGGCTCGATACGAAGTTTGCAAACGACCCGACAGGAAGCGTAGAAGCGATTGTCGCCATACTCATGACCGCGGTAGGGCTCTTCATCGTAGGATACATCCTCACGATGCCAACCGTCTGGGGGTGGATGAGAAACATCTTTGTCATTGCGGGGCTTGCGGGCAAAGAAGTATCCGATGAAGAAAAACGAGAAATGGAGCGCCAGATGAAGGGGTTGAAGGACGAAACTAAGTTGCGCGCGCTCCAACCGGTGCTCGTACCCCACAATGGCTCACTCCAGGAATGCGCAAAGATAAAAGAAACTCACGGGAAAAGCGTGTTCCTTGTCGCTGGGTATCTGCTTTTCTTCGTCCAGGGACCCCAACCCGCACGCATCCACGTCAACGGCGAATCATCTATGATGATGTTTCTCCGTGCCTTTAAACCCGCGTGGCCATTCTGGTATCCGATCGAGCCGACTCTCCTGAACCCCGAGGCGGGGGTGTTAAAGATCGAGGGGGCGGACTTCGCCGAAGTGAAGCGTTGGTTCACTTCCGGAGGCTTTTCGGAAATCGAGTGCCTCGACATAAGGCCGTGGAACGAAAAAGAAAAGTAGTAGGACACCGAAACCCCGCAGTATGCATACTGCGGGGTTTCTCTTTTTATCACCGACTCATCACTTTGCAAACAACAGGAAAAGCGGCGCAAGCACAAGCGTCAGGGTTGAAAAAAGTTTTATAAGCACGTGGAGCGAGGGACCTGCGGTATCTTTGAAGGGGTCGCCTACCGTATCCCCCACCACCGCGGCCTTGTGGGTATCGGAACCCTTGCCGCCGAACACTCCTGATTCAATATACTTTTTCGCGTTATCCCACGCGCCGCCGCCGGTGTTGAACACCAAGGCGAGGATGACGCCGCTAATCGTTCCCACCATGAGCGTTGCGCCAACCGCTTCCGGGCCAAGGATAACGCCAACGAGTGTGGGCCCCGCGACGGCAATGATACCCGGGAACACCATTTCTTTAAGCGCACCTTTTGTGGCGATATCAACAGAACGGCCATAGTCTGGTTTCTCAACACCCGCCATAATTCCGGGTTTTTCTTTAAACTGCGCTCGGACGTCGTTAATAATATAGAATGCGGCGCGGCCAACGGCGCGAATCGCAAGAGCTGAAAAAAGGAATACGAGCATCGCGCCGATAAAACCGCCGATAAACACGGGGGGATTCAAAAGATTAATTTCTGAAAGCTCATATCCAAGGGCTTTAAGCTCGTCAATATAGGCGGTAAAAAGGAGAAATGCGGCAAGCGCCGCGGATCCGACCGCGTAGCCTTTGGTAAGGGCTTTTGTCGTATTCCCCACCGCATCAAGCCGGTCAGTTCTCTTGCGCACCTCATCGGGCGCGTGCGACATCTCGATGATGCCGCCGGCATTATCAGTGATGGGGCCGAAGGTATCCATCGCAAGAATATACGCCGCTGTTGCAAGCATACCCATCGTCGCAACCGCAGTCCCAAAAAATCCTCCGCCTGCAATTCCGGTAGATTCCCCAAGGAAGAACGAGCCAAGAATCGCTCCGGATATGGTGAGCACCGGGAGCGCGGTGCTCTCAAGCCCAACCGCAAAACCGGAAATAATGTTCGTCGCGGAGCCGGTCTTACTCGCCTCGGCAATTTCTTTTACCGGCCGGTACTTCGACTCAGTATAGTACTGAGTGATATAGACAAAGGCGACGGACGTTCCCATCCCCACAAGTCCCGCAAAGAAAAATTGGATCCAGTACGGACCAAAGAAAAGTTTTGTTGCGATGCCAAATCCAACTGCAGCAAGGAGACTTGCAACAATATACCCGCGGTTAAGCGCTGCCATGGGGTCAGCGTCTTCGCGCGTCTTCACCACTAATACTCCCAGAAACGACGCGATAAGCCCGAAGGAGCGCGCAACGAGCGGGAAGATGATCCCGCCTACGCCAAAAACAGGAAAGAGCGCAATGCCAAGCACCATCGCGCCGATGTTTTCTGCAGCAGTCGATTCAAAAAGATCTGCGCCGCGGCCCGCGCAATCTCCTACGTTATCTCCCACAAGATCGGCGATAACGGCGGGGTTACGGGGATCGTCTTCGGGGATCCCTGCCTCAACTTTCCCCACAAGATCCGCGCCCACATCAGCGGCCTTCGTGTAGATACCGCCTCCTAACTGGGCGAAGAGCGCAACGAATGATGCGCCAAACGCAAACCCTACGATTTCAAGCGGAGCAAGTTTTGGGTTTTGAAGACCTCCGTAGAGTATGAAAAGCGATGCAACGCCAAGAAGAGAAAACGCAACAACGAGAAGCCCCTCAACAGCGCCCCCTTTCAGTGAAATTTGGAGGGCTTTGTTGAGACTTGTGGTTGCCGCTGCCGCAGTCCTTACGTTGGCACGAACCGAGATATACATACCGGTAAACCCGGCAATCCCGGATGCAAACGCACCAAGAATGAAAGCGAATGCAGTCTTTACGCCAAAGTCCGTCTTACCAAACGATACGTAGAGAAAAAAAATGAGTACTGCGCCGACCATCGCAAGAATTCCTATAGTGGTATACTGCCGCTTCAAAAATGCGTTTGCCCCCTCTTGAATCGCACCGGAAATTTCCTGCATTTTTTCGCTCCCGCGATCTTGCGAGAGCACGTAGCGCGCAAGGAAAAATGCCGCGCCTATCCCCGCAATACTTGTTGCAAAAATGAAGATTAAGAACGGAGTCATAGTATCTCTGATGAGCCCTCTCCGGGAATATCTGGCGTGGGTGTATCTGCCGTCTCTCCTTCTTGGGTCGCCGGAGACGATTCAGGTGGAGTAGTTTCTGTTTTCTTCTTTTTTACTGTTTTCTTTTTGGTGGTCTTTTTTTTCTCGAGCGCACCTTCAATGGTTTCTCCTTTCTCCCCTCCGCTATGTTCCTCGTCCTTGGGTGTTTTAGCCTCATCCTTTTCTTGCACTTTCCGGGGACTCCGCACATCAATCTTCCAACCGGTGAGCTTTGCGGCAAGCCGCACGTTCTGACCTTCCTTCCCAATCGCAAGAGAGAGTTGCTCTTCTGGTACAAGCGTAATTGCTTGGTTTTTATCCTTATCAATCTCAACATCGATGACTTTTGCGGGAGAGAGCGCGTTGCCGATAAACTCACGCTCGTCCTCGCTCCAGCTAATGACGTCGATCTTCTCTCCGCCCAGTTCGTTTATGACGGTGGTAACCCTTGTGCCGCGCTGCCCCACACAGCTTCCGATTGGATCAATTCCTTCTTCGGTTGAAACAACCGCGATTTTGGTGCGCGAACCCGCCTCTCGGGCAATTGACTTTATGAGCACGGTTCCGGATGCGATTTCAGGAACCTCAAGCTCAAAAAGACGGGAGAGCATTTTTGGGTGTGAACGCGAGAGGTAAATCATGGGGCCTTTGGGAGTATCCTCAATACTTACAAGATAGAGCCGGTACCGACTCCCTATCTGATACTCCTCTCTCGGAATCGTCTCTTGGGGCGGCATAACCCCAATTGCTCGCCCGAGATCAAAAAATATAGTTCTCCCCTCCACCCGTTGTACCAGGCCGCTCACCAACTGCCCCTCTTTTGATTTGAACTCGGAAAACACTGCTTCTCGTTCTGCCTCGCGAAGTCTTTGAATGATCACTTGTTTTGCGGTTTGGGCGGCAATCCGGCCAAAATCTTCATGAGTTTCAAGAATGGTTTCAAGCGTATCGCCGGATTTTAGCTCGCGATTTATCTTTTTCGCCTCGTCCAGCATGATATGCTTCTCGGGGTTAAACCGCACCTTCTTCCCTTCCCCCACTTCTTCATCTTCACGTTCTCGCATGGACCTTCCCTCGACTTCACGTTCTTCTTTCTCTTTCGCAAGTTCTTCTTCGGTTTTAATCATACTCTCGTCAACCACGATCTTGATTTGCGTGATCTGGGCCTTTCCGGTTTTAGGGTCGAGCTTTGCGCGGATAATCTGGCCTTTCTTCCCGTAATCTTTTTTATAGGCAGCGGCAATAGCCATCTCAATGGTTTCGATGACTTTTCCCTTCGCTATTCCTTTTTCTTCGGCAATCTGTTCAATCGCCTGCGTAAATGATTTGAGATCCATCTTCCTTCGCTCCGTTCAGTCAAGTGCAAAGTCTAAAGTGAAAAATGCAAAATGACGGAACGAATAATTTTGAATTTGACACTATAATTTTTCTTTTTTCACTTTTAACTCTTCATTCTTAAAATAAAAGCCCGCCAGCAGAACGGACAATGAAAAATCATATCAGTACCATTTATATTATACACACCCTTACATAGCTGTCAATTATTTATACCCCCCGCCTCCCACATATAGTTTGAACTTATAGACATGTACCTCGTAAGGATCGAATGTATCGATGATGAATCCTTCCTTTGTGGTAAGATCCGTTGTGACGGTTGGCGCAGATTCAAAAAGTGCGGTGATCTCGGTAATCGCGCGATCGAATGCAAATTGCGCATTGATCGTTGTATTATCAATATTCACCGCGAAAAGATAGTAGTCCTTCGTACCTGTTGCGGGATCGATATACTCTTTGAAGAGCGTCCGGATTGGAGCATCGGAGACCAGAGTCTTATCAACGAGCACTCGATATGCACGGGATGATGTTGGGGTAAGCAGTACCGGCGCAAGGGTTTTCAATTCGTAATTCAATCCCCTTTTCGAAGCGTCAATGGAGTCCCAGAGCGCTTTACTTGCCGCGATCTCCGCTCCAGTTGCGACTCTCCCACCTTCGGGATATGACGCTTGGGGGTTCGGCCTGATGCCGACTCCTTCGTGCTGACGCATACTGGGGCTATCGAACGAAAAGTATACAATGCCGGTTGCGCCGTGCACAATGGCATCATATACATACGCGCGCTCGTGCAATGGAGCGGGGATCGTGGGGAATGCAAACGCGCGAGGAATAAACCAAGAGGGTTTTGCGCCCGAAGGAGTAATCATATTACCGCAATAAGCGGTCTTTTCATACTCGACTGGTCCTTTTATATATGTCAAAACACCGTAAGGAAACACTGCCCATGAATAAACAGTATCAGATGGAAGATCAAAGGTTGTGGTAACCGTTCCATCGGTTGAGGTAACCACCCGATCAGCAAGTTTAAAGGCGAGGTCGTTTGCGTTAAACTTTGGACCTATATTCACATAGATATAGTATTGGTTTTCCTTACCCGCAGGCCACGTGCCGGTCCAGCGAGGCCATGAAAATGTCTGGGAGAAACAGTTATTGGGATTAAGCTCTCGTGATTGCCAACTTACGGTATCTGCGATCATCTGGATACTTTTGATATTCGGGTCGTCTGAAAGACCGGGATAGGCGTAGTGACTTGCCGCATCCCCCACTCCTACGAATCGAATCCACCACTTCGCAATTGTGGTGAGAATATTATTCGATGTCCGATCAATAAGCCCCGCATCCGATGCGAAAAGCACATGATTTGTCTTTGACGCGACAGTATCATAGAGGTTTTTTATAGAGTTGTATTTATTGGAAAGATTGGTCTCGCATGTTGCAGGATCGGGGCACCCGCCAAAAATAACACTCGCCCACCCGTCATCTGAAAGAATCCAGCCGTAGATGTTCGTATTTGTCTTGAAAAGATCGAAGACGTCAGCAAAACTCCGGCGAAGATCGGTGACAAGCTTGAAGCCGGATGCTGAAAGTTGCGTGGTGTAGGCAGCGGGGTGATGCGTATCTTTTGTGGTAATTTTCGGATATACGAAATCATTGAGCCGGGCGCCGAAATCAAAACCGGCTGCTTTGAGTTTGTAGAAATTTTGATAATCAATATTAGAGCTCGCACAAGCACCCGAGGTGAATATACTCTCTTTCACAATCTTTGGATTTCCGTGAAGGGTAACGCGGTAGAAAAGGATGGAAGTCTCCGGGACGCGAACGGAGGCAGAAGTGGTGGTGGAATGTACATACGCGACGCGGTAAATCTCATCATCGCGGAATGTATTCCCGATATTCACCTTGACCTCATAATGACCGTCCCAGCCGGGGAAGAATCCGAACGGCCTTGCCCAGGTAAAAGCTTGAGTAACCCTGCAGTAGTTCGGCCAATAAATACCGATAGGGAATATGGATTTTGCAGGATCGTACGCAGTGAGAATATTACCTTGAAGATCAGTATGCGGCACGCCATTTTGGTGTATGGTTTGACGCGCCTTTGCGGTAATCTCAATCGGAAGCGGCACTAACTGTGTCGCATGTTTCCCATCACCAAAAATGAAAAGCAAAAAAGCTCCCATCAGGAGGAACCCGATGGCCCCCAGAAG
>CAYJUQ010000028.1:5236-11158 GCA_964373425.1 uncultured Candidatus Saccharibacteria bacterium | reverse complement strand
TGCAAATTTTCCGAAGCTTGACACAGAAACGTATATAGTGTATAAGGAAGGATCGGCAGTAAAACTGCGAAACGTCTAGTAGCTTAACAAAAAGGAGGAGATATGCGGTTGATTAAGATAGTTGCCCGTCTTGTGTTAACTGTATTCATGACGGTTCTACTGGTGCTCCCAATTTTTCTTCTATTGGCCCTTTTCTCATACACGTTTTTTCTGCCACTTATTTTCGCCTTTTGCGACGCATGGAATGAAGCAGAACACGGCGGCCACTTCGGAGAAGTGTTTGTTACAGACTTAGTTCAATTGCTTATTATGCCCTTTACTGAATCAGTGAAAGCAGCGAAACTGATTAATAGAGTGGTGAAAGAGGCAGTAGACAATGCCTAGTAAGAATGTATTCACTTTTCTTGGCGTCTTGGTTGCGCTTTTCATCCTTGTTGCAAGTATTCCCGTGATGGTGCTTGGAGGAATTCTTGTTTATGTGTGTGTCGTAAGCGTGTATGGCGCAACGTGCGGGTGGAACGCGGTATCCCATCTCCCGCCGCCGCAAAAACCGAATTTTGAACCAATGACGCTCTGCCGCGCCACGACCACAACAATCGGAAAACTCTGGGAATGGGCTTCGAGTTGATTCAAAGAAAGGAGGAGAAAGGGCTATGAAACTACTGTTTTGGTGGGTTACCTGGTTCGCCGCATTTATTGGCGTGATCTTCTTCGTGTCAGATATCACGAGTTCGTTGTTTGATGCAGACGCAGAAAATCAGACGCGCGCTTTGGCGGAGCTCATCGTCTATGTGGGGCTTTTTGTCATCATGCTCATAGGCATGGCAACAGAAAATATCCTTCGCGATCTTGATCGTATCAAAAAGGCGAGTGAGCGTATCACAAAGGCGGGAATGAATTCTTGCGATCATTGCTGCGGGGGAGACAAGACAGTATAGGATTCACGAAACAAAGACACGTAGTTCCCCATACTTTTTTAGAGTACCACGAACGGTGGCGCGCCCCCCCACCACGACAAAAGGTGAAGGGTCTCGCCACCGTTACTTGTTAAACACTTGACAGGGCGGTATAATAGGTAACTTAAAGTAAAATGGCGAAAACTCGAAATCCAGAAAAATTCATATCTATCCGCGGTGCGCGGGTGCATAACCTCAAAAATATCGATCTCGATATTCCCCGCAACAGGTTCGTCGTCATCACGGGCATTTCGGGTTCGGGGAAATCTTCGCTTGCGTTCGATACGATTTATGCAGAAGGACAGCGGCGCTACATCGAAAGCCTCTCTGCCTACGCGCGGCAGTTTTTGGGCGTCATGGATAAGCCGGATGTCGAGAAGATCGAGGGTATCTCTCCCGCAATCGCGATCAGCCAAAAAACCGTTTCGCGCAACCCCCGTTCAACCGTAGGCACCATCACCGAGATCTACGACTACCTGCGGCTTATTTTCGCGCGCCTTGGGGAAGCCTACTGCCCCAAATGCCATATCCGGATTGGCAGGGAAACATCCGGGCAAATCGTGGCGCGCATCCTCGCGTTTCCCCCCGGTTCAAATCTTATGATTCTTGCGCCCGTTGTCTATGGCAAGAAGGGAGAACATAAAGGAACGCTTGAAGAGATAAAACGCGGCGGTTTTTTGCGGGTGCGCATCAACGGCATTGTGTATCGCATTGAAGAGGCGATCGCCAAAGATTTTTCAAAGTATAAGCGCTATACGATTGAGGTGGTAGTTGATCGGATACAACTTGAGAGCGAAGAAGAAGAAAATGACAAGATACGGATTAACGATTCGGTTGAACTCGCACTGAAGATCGGGAAGGGGGTTATGGTGGTCGCAATGCTTCGTGAGCCTGGCGTCGCGGTTCGAGAAGGAGAAGCGGCACCCTCGCCATTCTTTGAAGACATTACCTTCAGTGAGCACTTCGCGTGCACCCGCTGCGGGTTTTCTATGCCCGAGATCGAGCCGCGTTCCTTTTCTTTCAATAGTCCATACGGGGCATGCCGCGAGTGCACGGGACTTGGGGTGAAGCTCGAAGTTGATCCGAAGCTCATCATACCCAACCCGAGCCTTAGCATTGCCGAGGGCGCGATTAAACCGTGGATGCAGGCGTCACACCGTGTGGGACGGCAAGGTTGGTATTGGCTGCAGCTTTCCGATCTTTCGCGCGAGTACCGCTTTTCGCTCGATACGCCAGTGAAACAATTACCAAAAGATGTGGTGCGCCTTGTTCTCTACGGAGAGGATACCGGTGAGGAACCAAAACCGAAAACGAAGGCGAGAAGCGACCGGAGCGGCTTCGAGGGCGTCATCCCGAATCTTGAGCGTCGCTACCATGAAACAGACTCCGATTACACCCGTCGCGAACTTGAACAATATATGATTATTCAGGACTGTCCCCAATGCAAGGGGAAGCGGCTCCGTCCCGAATTCCTTTCTGTGAAAGTTGCGGGGAAATCTATTGACGAAGTGGTGGAGATGCCGATTGAAACTGCCCTTGGGTTTTTTCAAGAATTTCTTACTCCGGCAAAAACAAAATTAAAGGACCAGGAATTCACCATCGCTCGCCCCATCGTAAAAGAGATTCTCAATCGCTTGCAGTTTTTGATGCAGGTTGGGCTTGAGTACCTTACCATCGATCGTTCTTCAACAACGCTTGCGGGTGGTGAGGCCCAACGGATACAGCTTGCAACGCAGATTGGGTCAAGGCTTGTCGGGGTTTTGTATATTCTTGATGAACCGTCTGTCGGGCTTCATCCCAGAGATCAGGCACGGCTTATTAAAACCTTAAAAGATCTCCGCGATTTGGGGAATACCGTGCTTGTCGTAGAGCATGACCCGCAAACGATTCTTGCCGCAGATTGGGTTATTGATGTCGGCCCGGGCGCGGGGAAGCACGGGGGCGAGGTGGTATGCGAAGGAACGCCGAACGCCATCAAGAAAGCGAAAACCCTCACGGGCGAATATCTTTCACGAAGGCGTTCCGTGAAGATTTCAAGCAGCAAGCCTCAATCATCATATGCGAAATACCACCTCACTATAGAGCGTGCATCGGAACACAATCTAAAAAATATTGATGTGAAAATTCCACTCGGCAGGTTTGTCTGCATGACCGGTGTGTCCGGTTCGGGGAAGAGCACCCTTGTGAACGATATCCTTGCCAAAGCGCTCCTCAAAAAATTTTACCGGGCGAAAGATGAACCCGGCGCGCATAAAGCAATAAAAGGCATTGGCGAGATCAATAAAGTAGTGGTGGTAGACCAGTCGCCAATCGGGAGAACTCCTCGTTCAAATCCCGCAACATATACGGGGGCGTTTACGCCGATTCGCGAACTTTTTGCAAAAACAAAAGAGGCTCGCGTGAGAGCCTACAATGCCGGTCGGTTCAGTTTTAATGTGAAGGGGGGGAGATGCGAAGTGTGCCGGGGAGACGGGGTGAGAAGGGTTGAGATGTATTTTCTTCCCGATGTCTATGTGGAATGCGAGGAATGTCACGGGAAGCGCTACAATAAAGAAGCGCTTGAGATTGAGTATCGGGGGAAGAATATTTCCGAGGTGCTGGAGATGACCGTTGAGGAGGCGCTCGAATTCTTCAAGCACATCCCGCAGGTGCAGCAGAAATTGGAAGTGCTTCGCGATGTGGGGCTTGGGTATATCGAGCTGGGACAGCCCGCGCCAAGTCTTTCAGGGGGTGAGGCCCAGCGCGTGAAGCTCGCAACCGAACTTTCGCGGCGTGATACCGGAAAAACCCTCTATATTTTGGATGAACCCACCACCGGGCTTCACTTTTATGATATTGAAAATTTACTTCGCGTTTTGAAGGCACTGGTTGATAAAGGGAACACGGTGCTTGTGATCGAACACAATCTCGATGTGATCCGTAATGCCGATTGGATTATTGATTTGGGGCCAGAGGGAGGTGAAAGAGGAGGAGAGATTATTGCAGAAGGAACGCCGAAAGATATTATGAAGAACAAGAAGAGTTATACGGGAGAATTTTTGAAGCGGATCTAAAAGAAGTTTCCCTTCTTCTCTCAATCAGGGACTGCGATTGGACAAATAATAGTCGCTCACTTCGGACAATCATCTCCCTGCTTGCACCCTCGCTTCGCTCGGGTCGCGGGAACCCAGATGATTGTTACCTCGTTCGCTCCTTTATTTGTTACCACTCTTGTCCAAAGATTTCGAGAAGAAGGAGAACTTCCTGACAATAAGAAATCTTATAGAGTTAGTCACGCTCCAAAAAAGAAATAGGCCCCGCGTGTTGACGCGAGGCCTTGCCCCGAAGGGCTTAGGCTGGGTTGCTAATCGTCCTGCTCGTGGACGAGGCGACAGAGAAACTTGATGTACGTGACGTCGTCGTCAACCTTGACAACTAGTTGGCCGGTACGGAGACACCTGCTATCAAAGTTGAGGGTGTCCACGGCCCTAATCCTGTGGAAGCGTGCTTCAGAACCGGGCTTGTCGATGTCACGCAGAACCAGGAGTACTGAGTCGTCCGACTTCTCCGCGACCGCGAGGATCTGGTAGGTGCCGGGTGAGAGGTAGTTTCCGGGTTCGCCGTGGTATTTGTCCCAGAAACCACTGACGCCCTGGATCATCAAGAGAAAGAGTGCTCCGATACACACCCCAAACAGCATTAGTAGAAATGTGATGGTACCGTTTCCTGATGTATTTTTCGTCATTTCCCGTCTTTTCCTTTCTTGACTACGTTTAGATTAACATCCCAACCTTTTTAAAGTATAGCATACCATGAGAAATTTGTCAATACTTGAGAAATCAATTCTCGCGACCATCGCGTATTACGATGTGCTTGATTTTGCTCTCACGCCTTTTGAGATTTATAAATACCTCGTAAATCTTTCACGGTTTGATCAAAAGTATACGCTTGAATATGTTTCATTGCACGATATCTTGAAAACACTTGAGACGAGCGATGCGCTCAAGGAGAAAATAGACCAAAGGAACGGTCTTTATTTTTTCAAAGGACGTGACGAGCTTGTTGAAAAACGGATTGCCATGCGAAAGATTAATGATGCGAAATGGAAACGGGCTAGGAAAATTGTGTGGTGGCTGCAGCTTGTTCCTCATATTCGGATGGTGCTGGGGAACGGGTCGCTTGCGGTGGGGAACACCGATGAAGAATCTGATCTTGACGTTTTGATTGTCGTACGAAGCGGCCGCATTTGGACGACGCGATTTTTGGTGACATCCCTTACCCACATCATGGGGGTACGGCGTTATGGTAATCGGGTGAAAGACAGGATTTGTTTAAACCATTATGTAAGCGACTCCGTGTTTACCATTCCATTTGAAAGTTTGTACAATGCCGAGACGTATGCGCATCTCATCCCCATTTTAGTGCGTGATCGTTCTCGATTGTCGTCCGCTTCCGAAAATCTCTATCAAAAATTTCAAAACAAAAATGAATGGCTTAAGAAATATCTTGTAAACTATCATCGAGAGGAAGGAGTGAATGCAAATTTACTTACTTCCAGCCCGATACTGGGTGCAATTTACATATTGTGTGAAGCAATACTCGATATGCCATTCGGTAATATACTTGAAAAGCTCCTGCGTAGTTACCAGACGCATCGAATCTTTCTTAACCCGGGAACAGAAAAATCTGGCGGCAGAGTTGTTGCCGATGATACCATGCTTGCATTTCATCCTGATTCTCCGGAACGAGCAATCATTGACAAATATAATAGAATTATGGTACAATGTAACATTCCCGATGTAGCACGAGAGATTGATTCCGGCCTTCAATAATTATCCTTTCTGTGGAGAAGGGGGGTGAAGAACATGTACTCCACAAAGAAGGGGCCGAAGAAAAAGGAGGCTCGAGGGAAGCGGGAAAGTCGCGGAAATCGCCGTTCACACACAACGCGCATCCTCGATTACCTTACGAGGGTTCTCCCTCACGA
>CAYJUQ010000028.1:0-5136 GCA_964373425.1 uncultured Candidatus Saccharibacteria bacterium | reverse complement strand
GCCGTTCACACACAACGCGCATCCTCGATTACCTTACGAGGGTTCTCCCTCACGAACGGGGGGTAAGAAACGAAGATAAATTCTCTGAAGCCACACACCTCCTTCTCGAGCGAGGGCTTGTGCTTAAAGTTGAACGTTCCCCCCGCTATAGCATCGAGGATCTGCGCGGGGTTGACTTCCGCCTCACCCCCAATTCGGAACACTTCGAGGGATTTCGCGGGGTAATCGACTTCGATGTGAAAAGTTCGCTCACTGGAGTACGAAGCTATCGCGGGCGAGGAATTCCGTTTCTTGTCCACACGCACGAAAACATTGAGACGATTGCTGAGCGGGTTTGTCGCCAAAGCATAGATTATATTCGTTCCCTTCGGGAAAAGCACGGTTAGCGCCGTGCTTTTGTATGCAGCGCACGAGTTGAAGTTTCGCATCGTGTTGTGTATGGTAGGTATGACTTCATTTTGAGATCACCCTTATGGCATCACTACTTTTACATATGGTCGTGTATGGATTTTTTGGTTTGGGTATCGAAGTTTTTTTTACTGCGGTTAAAGCGGCTATACAAGAACGATCTCTCAAACTTCAGGGATTCAGTACGCTGTGGGCCTTTCCTTTATATGCATCAGCAGCAATATTTTTTGAACCCATCCACGATTTTTTAATCGGTTACGATACCCCGTGGTTTGTAAGGGGAGGTATCTATATCGTTGGTATTTACCTCATTGAGTTCGTCTACGGCTTTTTACTCGTTACCGTATTAGGGCGGCATCCCTGGAAATATTCGGGCCGTTATATACTAGGAGGATATATCAATCTTCTTTATGCTCCCGCATGGTTTACGTTCTCTTTCGTCCTCGAAAGGCTACATGATTTTCTAAAAATACTGGATGGAGCCATTTGAATATAAGCAGATTTTACAGATTTTTAAATTCATGCTATCTTTTTAGAGAAGTTCTTTCTATCATCTATTGACGAGATGCGAGGTGAGAATAATGAAAATCCTCATGTGCCCCCCGACTTATTATGAGATTCCCGCCGTTGAGAATCCCCACATGGATATTGATGAGCAGCCCGATAAACCCAAGGCGTGGCTTCAGTGGACAGCTATTGCGAATCTTTACCAGTCGCTCGGTGTGAGCGTCTACCAGATTGAACCTCAGGAAGGTATGTGGGACCTCGTGTTTACGGCCAATGGAGCTTGGGGAAGAGGTGGAAGGTTTGTGCTTTCCAACTTCCGTATGCCCATTCGCCGTCCCGAGAAGCCTCACTACCGAAGGTGGCTCAAGCGTCTTGGATTTGAGGTGTTTGAGCTTCCCGAGAGTATCTGTTTTGAGGGTCAGGGCGATGTCATAACCCTGAAGGACACGTATCTTTTTGGATATGGCTTCCGTTCCTTTCCCGAGGCACGGGATTACGTTCGTGAGCTCCTGCGGCTTCAGAAAGAAATAACCCCTGTGCGGCTCGTTGATGCCGATTTCTACCATCTTGATACCTCGGCGATGAGTTTTCGCACGAAAGACTGCCTTCTTTATGCTCCCGATGCGTTCGACGGAGAGAGTGTGGATCGAATCCGAAAGTTGAACATCACGCGCTACGAGGTATCCCGAAAGCTCGCCATGCAGTTTGTCTGCAATAGCGTCTATGTGAACGACACCATCCTTCTCAATGTTCCTTTCCCGGATATATCTGAAGAATCATTCTGGCAGAGCGCGAACGGAAAGGTGCTTTTAAAGCAGGATCCGCGCCTCGACGAAATCTTAAGTCACGAGCTAGAGTATGAAGGTCTTGTGAAGTACATCTGGTCAATGGGATGCGAGATCGTCCCGGTCTATACCTCGGAATTTCGTAAATCCGGTGCCGGTGTCCGGTGCCTCACCCTTTTCCTTGAGTGAACAACAAAACTCCCAAACCACTTGCGGTGCGGGAGTTTAATATTTTACTATGAATAGGTAGATTATGAATCTTGTTACTAAAATTTTAGGCGATGCGAACGCGAGTTTCGTAAAGAAACTGCAACCGATCGTGAATAAAATAAATCAGCTCGAGCGAGATGTCGAGCGATTTTCTGATCAAGAACTTGGAGAGAAAACAAATGAGTTGAAAGATCGGGTAGAGAGGGGGGCATCTCTTGACGATATTCTTCCCGAAGCGTTCGCGTTGGTTCGGGAGGCCGCAAAACGCACCCTTAAACAGCGGCATTTTGATGTACAGCTTGTCGGTGGGATCGTGCTCCATCAAGGGAGGATCGCCGAGATGAAGACAGGCGAGGGGAAGACGCTCGTTGCAACACTTTCCGCGTATCTTAACGCGCTCACCGGGAAGGGGGTGCACATTGTTACGGTGAACGACTATCTTTCGCGGCGCGATACCGTATGGATGGGACAGATTTATCACCTCCTTGGGCTTACTACCGGATGCCTAAACCATGAGACAGCATACCGCTACGATCCTTCATGGCAGCAGGAAAGTGCACAAGAAGACCCCCGGGGCGAAAAGCGCGATGAGGAACGCGATACGATTGGGGTCTTTCGCATTGTCGAAAGTTACCTTCGGCCAGTGCCAAGAAAAGAAGCGTATCGGGCAGATATCACCTACGGCACGAATAATGAATTTGGGTTTGACTACCTTCGCGACAATATGGTGTACGGAGAGGCGGATATGGTGCAGCGGGAATGTAACTTCGCGATCATTGACGAGGTGGACAGCATCCTCATTGACGAGGCGCGTACCCCCCTTATAATTTCCGCGCCCGATCAGGAATCAACGAGCATGTATCAGGAGTTCGCGCGAATTGTGCCAAGACTTGAGGAAAATGTTGATTACAATATTGATGAGAAGATGCGGGCGGTAACCCTCACCGACGCGGGTATTGCAAAAATCGAACGAATTTTAGGTGTGGAAAATATTTATGAAGAACGAGGAATTCGCGTGGTGCATCACCTCGAACAGGCGCTCCGCGCAGAGGTCATTTTTAAGCGCGATAAAGATTATGTGGTGAAGGACGGCGAGGTGATTATCGTGGACGAGTTCACCGGACGCCTCATGCCGGGCAGGAGGTATTCAGAGGGGCTTCACCAGGCGCTTGAAGCAAAAGAAGGCGTGCGGGTACAGCAGGAATCACGGACACTCGCCACTATCACGTTTCAAAACTACTTCCGTATGTATCCAAAGCTTGCGGGTATGACCGGAACCGCCGCAACGAACGCGGAAGAATTCCACAAAGTCTACAATCTTGATGTGATTACGGTGCCTACTAATAAACCTATGATTCGCGAGGACCAGCCCGATAAGATCTACAGGAACGAGAAGGGGAAATTTAATGCAATTGTTCAAGATATTCAAGAACGGCACAAAAATGGACAACCGGTTCTCGTGGGTACCGTCTCCATTGAAAGGAATGAGTATTTGAGCGCGCTTTTGGGGCGAGAAGGAATTCCTCATCAAGTGCTCAATGCGAAACATCATGAGCGCGAAGCCGAGATTATTGCGCAGGCAGGAAAGTTGAAAGCGGTGACCGTCGCAACGAACATGGCAGGACGAGGGGTGGATATTATTTTTGGCGGCAACCCCCCTGATCCGCAAGAAGCGGAAGAGGTTCGACGAGTCGGAGGGCTCCATGTCATTGGCACGGAGCGGCATGAGGCGCGACGCATTGATAATCAGCTTCGAGGGCGTTCAGGGCGTCAGGGAGATCCCGGATCGAGCCAATTTTTTGTATCTCTTGAAGATGATCTCATGCGGATTTTCGGGGGGGATAAGATCAAAAATCTTATGGAGCGTCTTGGGCTTCCCGAAGATCAGCCGATTGAGAATAAGCTAGTTTCTGGCGCCATTGAATCAGCCCAGTCAAAAATTGAAGGGTACAATTTTGATTTGCGAAAGCACATACTTGAATATGACGATGTGATGAACATCCAGCGAAACACGATCTATAAAACACGGCACGAGATACTGGGCGTGGTAGGGAAGAACCCGGCGATAACCAGAGCGAAGACCCTCAAGATGATTGAGGACGAGATTGGAAAAGTCGTCGAATTCCATACGCAAGATGAGAATTCGGAGCATTGGAGACTTGAAGAGATTTGTGAGGTGGTAAAAACCATTTTCCCCCTGCCGCACGATTTTCATGCAAGGAGTCTTGAGGGGAAAAGACCGGAAGAACTCACGAATTATATTATTCAACTCGCCGAGGAAGCATATGTCGCAAAAGAGAAAGAAGTGGGCGAGGAAAATATGCGCCAAGGGGAGCGTTTGGTGCTCCTTCGTACCATCGACATGTTATGGATGGACCACCTCGATCTCATGGAGCACCTCCGCGACAGCGTCCGGCTTCGCGCGTATGGTCAGCGTGATCCGTTGGTGGAATATAAGAACGAGGGTCATCGGATGTTCCGTGAGCTCCTCGCCTCGATTCAAACGAACGTGGCGCATACGATATTTAAAGTACAGGTAACTCGTAACCCGCAACCCGTAACCAGTAATTACGAAGTTAATGAATCGAGGGGAACGCTTCCCGTATTCGGGGCCCCATCAACAAGCAATAATCCAATCCTCAAAAACTACAACCCAAAAACTAACAAAATTGGCCGTAATGACCCATGTCCGTGCGGGTCGGGAAAGAAATATAAGCGATGTCACGGAGCGTGAATCGCTTGAATTTCCGTCGCTCGCCCCAGATGAAAGCAAGCTTTCGCCCGGGGCTCGCTAGGAAATATAAAAAGTGTCATGGGAGATAAAGTAAAGAAAAAAAGAGCGGTTTTAAGTGACGCTCAGCACTTTGCAGGTTAGGCGAACGAGCCATGGGCCCGAAACGCCTCGACCTCGGCAGCGTACAACTGCCTGTCGTAAGTGGGCTCTTCGTCCTCGTCCTCGTTGACGCAGTCGATAGCGAAGTTCACCAGTGAGTCGTCCGTGATCTTCGGCCAGTCACTGCCGTCCCCGATCGCGTGGACAAACTTTCGCAACTGCTCGGTCGTGAGGGTGTGCGTCCCCATTTCGGCGCCTCCTTTCAAAAGGCTGATCGAATCGAAACTAGTTACAGTATAGCATGAAATAGCTTCATTTGTCAATAGCAAACAGCCCTGTGACATTTTTTATAATCCGGCAATCCGATAGTGTCACAAATTGAAAAACGGCTTA
>CAYJUQ010000027.1:0-11210 GCA_964373425.1 uncultured Candidatus Saccharibacteria bacterium | reverse complement strand
TCATGCGCTTCTATCCACACTTTGTATGGCGTACCACTAAGAATTGAGGTGGGGGCTACCCATACATACGAAGAGCCGCTTACCGGATGAGCAATATTCCAAGAACTTGGACTTACAAGATAGCTTGGCGGAGCGCCCTCGCTTTCTTTCCGATATGCAAGCGCGACATGATCAAATCCTGAACCGCTCCAAGAAATGGTAACGCTCGCACCCATCGTAAAACACTCTCCCCCATTCGGAGAGGTAACACCCACAGAAGCGGCAAACCCCGCTTGAGGAAAAACGGGAATTATGAGCGTTGTTACGGTGAGGAACGAGATTGCTCCTCGGATAATTTTTTGTATCATGTAATGGGGGCTTGTTGGGCTACACACCTCGCATTACGATGGTTCCCCCAATGTATTCGCTTAAATGGTGGTTTGTTATACTATATTAGTTACACGTACTACCATTATATCATATCATAAAGCCAACCGCCATGACACGTATTTATACACGTGCCGGAGATAACGGCGAAACCACGCTTTTTGGGGGCAAACGGGTCTCGAAAATCGATCCCCGAATACATACCGGTGGAGGCATCGATGAACTAAACGCGCTCCTTGGCGTAGTAAGTAGTTTCACGAAATCGAAGAAAATAAAAAACTGGATTTATGAAATCCAGAATGATCTCTTCATCATTCAAGCATATCTTGCACATGCGCCAAAAAAATTGGACACGGCACGCACGGAACGGCTCGAGAAAATAATCGATGGAATTGAAAAAAAGCTCTCATCGCTTCGAACGTTCATACTGCCCGGTGGGAATCAATCGGCTGCACTCCTGCACTTCGCACGAACAGTTGTAAGAAGGGCTGAACGAGAAGTGATCGCACTCGCAAAAAATGACGTGGTACACCCGGAAATTCTCAGATATTTGAACCGTCTCTCTGATCTTCTTTTCGTCATGGCACGGTTGGAAAATAAAAACGTAAAAGAAGAAAAACCGAAATACTGAATGTGAGCTTCCTAGCTTTTTAGCTTCCTGGTACCCAGGAAGCTATTTTCTGCTCATCACTTCTCCGCGCTCATTGATCCGATAGATGCAAAGACTCCCCTCAAGCACACACTCGGGGTCTCGAGGGTTCTCAAGAACCGCGCTAAGCTGGTAGGTGGTTCCGTCCGAATGGTAACCATAGAACGAGTTTGGATTAGGATCATAGGAAAGTGTTGGGGTGTAGCGCGGGACAAGAGAAGAGTAAAGAACGCCAACTTTGTTTGTACCAATAATGCGATCGAGCCCTGACGACTCGGGATAGCGATTATTGTGATCCTTTTTATACGCTTCAAGAAGAATAGCAATTGATGCGAGACCCGCCTTGCGGCTAGCGTCACGCGTGGCCGGGGTAGACGTTACTGAAGGTACGGCGGGCTTTGGTTCGCTTGGCGAAGGAGATGTTGGCTGGGGCGTAGGAAGAGGTTGGGATGATCCGATACGCTCTTTCAGGAATTGCCCGATAACCGGAATGGCATCGCCGTACCTGTTGATATTGAATAAAATATACGCGCTTCCGCCAACAACGCCAACAAAAAGAAGGATCACGATACCAAAGATGAGAATGGTTTTGCGTTTCGCTGGCGTTTCCTCTTCAAATACTGGTGCCGAGATCCCGGTTTCCTCGGCTATCTTCCCCTTCGTTGGTTCTGCCGCCCAGGGACGCTTGTAGAGCTCGCTCACTTTTGGCCGTTCGGGAATATCTTCATTGGTAACGGAGAATTCTTTTTCTGGTTGCGGTGGTTTTGGCGGGAAGGGAGGCGAGACTGGTGCTACCTCTCGCTCATCCCCGCTTATCTCGACCGGACCGCTCTGGGGATATGCTCCCTCTCCATCCGAATCAGTGGGTAAATTTACCGGTGGTTCTTGAGACGGCGAGGACGAAGGTGCTTTTGGTGAAGGCGGATATGATGGGGGGCTGAACGGATTTGAGTTTTTTGATGGTTGATCCATAAAAATCTGTTGCATCTTCCCATTGTTAATACGTTAACAAAGAGATGATTGTCTAATGTCACTAATTGTTATTTTGCCGACTTTTTCGCTTGAAGTATAAGTTTGGTAATAAGGCCCAGTAAGAGAAGCGTTACCATGGAAAGTACGGAGGGGAGAAGCCAGGGGATGCGTTCACTCACGGGCGGTGGAGGCGGGAGTATTTCCTTAAACAGGGGGTTTTGCGTTTGGGCGCTCAGCGTTGTCTTTGGCAGATACGAAATATCAAGATAGGGAAAGAGTGCGTCAAGGTCGTATTGTGGATAGCGCGCATCGGGATTACCGTAGTAGATTTTATAGGTCTTCGTCGAGTCGAATTGGAACACCGCCTTCCGGAGAATGCCGCTTGCTTCAACCGCGCCTATGGAAATCGGCTGATCGTCTTTATTGAATACCGTGAGCCGATAGTATCGGTAGTGCGCCTCTGAATAGTTCACGGTGAGTTTTGCGCCGGTAAACTTGGGGGTGACAAACGAAAAGATGACGTCACGAAACTCCACCACATTCCATTTCTCTTTATCATTCGAACCCTCAAGCGCAACCTCGCGACTGAAGTTCTGACTTGTTGTTGCAAGGGTGAATGCATTTGAGGGAAGACCAGTAGACCCTAAATCCGCGATGAAAAAGCTGGTGCGCCGCTCGCTATCTTCACCGCGTTCAATGATACTGACGGGGTAGCGCACTTCTTTTGCGGCGATCTTCGTGTCACGCCAGGCCTCCGCGCGCGTTACCACCACACGTTCCTCTCCCCTGTTCCAAATCTTCACCCGCAGGTACTTATACGTGCTTTCGGGATACGTGACGGCGGTGTCTTGTTTTTTGAATTCGAATTGCGGCGGTGAGTAATCGTAGATTTTCCCTTTGTCGGTGAGCGTAAACCATTGGTTTTGATCATTCGATCCCTCAATGGTTACTTCCTGCCGAAAGTTCACTGACGGGGTGAGCATCTTGAGTTGGTTATGTATTACACCACCTTCCCCAAGGTAGGCGATGAAAAGCGTGTACTCGCCGGGGACAAAACTGTTGTTGATAATCTGAACGGGAACAAAAGTACGGGTTGAAGCCTCCTGTTCTATGAGAAGTTTATACGGTGTCTCGACCCCGGAAGAATCGATAATGCGGATATCGCGTAATCCCGCGGCAGAACCGGCAAACACATCGTTATCAAAAGAGAGTTCAACGTAGGGAGACGCACTAAGTCCTGGCCCCGCATTGATCGCTTTTTCGTACTGCCAACGCGCGATATCAAAATCTGCCCGCACGCCTGCTGCGAAAAAAGAAAAGAGGATCACAATCGATAGCGGAAGTATTACCTTCTTCATGATTCAAGTAAAAACTCTTTTATGCGGTCTCTGTAGCGCTGGTAGAGATAACCGGTAACAAGGAGGATTGCCCCAAGGCTCATGTAGGAGCCGACGCGATAGAGTTTCGTGAGCGCTGAAGTATCGAAGAGAAATACCTTAAACACCACCACCCAAAGAAGGGCAAGCCCGGCGAGGCGCACCACGCGATATTTCTTGGCGATGCCGGCAGCCACCATAAAAATTGCATAAAGGGCCCAGAGCGCGGAGAGGCTGAAGCCTTCGGCAAGTTTCAGATCACGCAGTCGCTCATAATCAATGTTTTGAGGACAGTTGTAGTATGCCTTCCCATACTTCGCACAACGTTCAAAATCATAGATCGTTGCCTCTTTGGGTGTATACAGCTCGTATGTTTTGTGATCGTAAAAACTCACTACTTCGGTGCTCAAAATCCAAAGGGTAAGAAAATTTGCTGCAAGAATAAGAATCGGTAGTACATAACGCTCCTCCGACTGAAGCGCTCCCTTCTCGAGCCGCCAAAGATACGCCGCAAGATAGAGCGCCGCGATGCTTACAAGAAATACAAAGAAGCGTTTATTAAAAATAAGAACGAAGGTGTCGGAAGATACTGACTGCATATCAAAACCAAAAAGCCGAACCAGCACAAGAAAGAATACACCAAGAGAGAAAATGCGAAGGTGATAGCTCTTGAGGTAAAAACCGAGCCAGCTAAGCACGAGCCCCTCCGCGGCCCATGCCATCGTGATCCATTGTTGTTTGAGTTGTATGGGGACCGCGATCGTGAGAAACACGATTGATGCGCCAGAAAGCGTGAGCGTGAGACGCGGGTCATCCCGCCGCATGAGATATGCGAGGTACCCAAGAACAAAGTAAAAAAGCGCGAGTACCACCGCAAGAAAACCAAGCCATACCTCGTATTTTGGCTGAAGCAAGGCGTAGCTCCACCCAAAATATACCGCGGCATTTGCCGCAATGAGAACGGCGTCCGGATTTTCTGCCTTCTTCCCTCCAAAAAGATGGTAAAGAATGGTCACCAGCGCGTATTGGAGAAAGAACACCGTGAGCGTAAATTCGGCAAAAAAGAGTTTCTTTTCGGTGTAACCAACATTGTACCAAAATATAAAAAGCAAGTGCGCAAGAAGAAAACTTACGAATGTGAACGAACGCCAATTACGGAACGATGCGATCCCGATTACGCAAAAATTCAAAAGCGTAATGTAACTAATGAGCACCGCCTCGTTCTTCGCAAAATCTTTGTAGAGAAAAAGAGGAGTAAGATATCCACCAACGATGCCAAGAAAAGCAATGACCGCGCTATTGTAGCGTACTGCAAGGACCCCTGCGGCGAGCGTCACGATGCTCATCAACAAGAAGGCGGGGTAGACGCCAATAAGGCTGTAAAACGCGAATGCGCTGTAGATTGAAAGATACAAAATCGCGATCCCGCCGCCGGTAAGCGTCTGGGCATACTTTCCGTATTTCTCTTTCCAGTACTCTCCAAACCCCATGAGCACCATGCCGGTGATAACCCCAAGAATAATCCGCGCCGTCTCGCCGATCCATTGATTGTCGAACGCATATTTAATAAAAAACCCGACGCCCACCACAAGCGCTGCGGCACCAACCTTGGTGAGTAGGTTGCCGCCGACAAGCGATTCCCAGTCAGCATGCTCTCCCATACCCTCCTCTGCTTTACGTATGATACCACCCAGCATACCCCTCTTTATCTCAACAAACGGTGGTGGAGGTGGGGGCACAAGAACCTCTCCTTCTTTTCGGACGAAGCGTTCTTGAGCCATCCTCTCAGCACTCCGCTCTTCAAGATTTTGCAACCGCGTCTCATGGATACGCAACTCACTTCGAAATCGCTCGAGATCTTCCCGCAGTTTTTTAATTTCTTCCGCTATATGTTCCTGATCCATGTGTATACGTAGAGAATAATTTTATTTTAGAAAAAGTGCCCTGTCGAAAAAAGTCATCCGATGAAAAGAGATATGAAATTAATGAAAAGAGATATGAAACTAAAAGCGAGTGAACTACCAAATAGCATACCGAGCGCCACATAACGCCTCTTTTTCCAGCAAGAAAAAATTACCAATATTCCAACGAAAAGAACAATGGGCGTAAAGCCAGAAAACGAAGGAAGAGCCGTAAAAAACACAAGGGCTGCAAAAAATCCCGCAACAAAATCAATGAATTTCTCGATGCCGTGATGGTAGGTTCGTACGCTCCTAAAATCCCAAAATGAAAAGGTTGCGGGAGAGACACCAACTCCACCATATACCGCCTGTAACCCCGCCTGAATCTCATCTTCGGGGTATCCCCCTCCTCGAAGCTCTCCTGCAAGCGTCTCTCTCGGGTATTTTGCTTTATTCTCTTCGAGATATTTTTTAACCGCTTCAACTGACATTATTTCTATTATACCACAAGGTAACAAAACTATCCTGTGGATATTACACTACATTCTCGCTCTGAAAAGCAAAGGATGGCTTCTTGACCTCTGCATTTCGTTCTTCTTTTGTGATCCTCCCATCCTCCATGTAGAGAATGCGCGCCACTGAATCCTTGAGGCGGACGTCGTGGCTTACAATAAGGACCGTTCGTTTATCACGATAGCACACGTCAGAAAGCACGCTCATCACCACCGCACCAGAAAATGAATCGAGGTTGCCGGTCGGCTCATCCGCAAGAATGATGGGGGGGTCATTTGCGATCGCGCGGATAATCGCAACCCGTTGCTTCTCACCCCATGAGCACCATGCCGGTGATAATACCGAGAATGATTCTTGCGGTTTCCCCAACCCATTGATTATCAAAGGCATACTTAATGAAGAATCCTACGCCGACGACAAGCGCCGCGGCGCCGACCTTCGTGAGCAGATTCCCACCAATGAGCGCCTCCCAATCTGCGTGTTCCCCTCCCGCTCTTTTTGCTCTCTCAAGAATATCTCTAATATCTTCGCCGATGAATGACGGTGGAGGAGGGGGAGGAGGGGGAGGAGGTATTTCAGGACGAGATGGCCCCATGGGAAATACTGGGATTCCCTCTCGTAGAAGTCCTGCCTCCCTCTCTTCAAAACGCTTCAGCCGTATTTCGTGATGCCGCACCTCATCTCGAAGATGCTCAAGATCATTACGAAGCTCTTCGATTCGTGTGAGTATTTCGTTTTGATTCGCATCATTCATAAATACGAAAAGAAAAATCAGTAATTCCTGCCAAATCCCCGGAAGGAGAAAAATAGTAATATCGCAAATCCAATGATAAGTGCGGCAATAACGAAATTAGCAAGAAGTCCCAGCGCGAAGTAGTGTCTCCGCCGCCAAAGATAAAAAATTGCCCATATATCAACTATGAGGAAAAAAATCGGGAAGAGCATGAATACAAATCGCAAAGGATAAAAGAGAGGTCCCCCTATACCAAAAAGACCGGAGAAGAAACCAAAAAACACTCCTGAAATCCACGGCGCAAAGAACCCAGCTAAAACATCAATGAACTTCTCCCCCTTCGAACGGTACACTCTCACACTCCTGAAATCCCAGAACGAAGCGTGAGGCGCCGCCTCACCCACTCCATATACCGCCTGTAACCCCGCCTGAATCTCATCTTCGGGGTATCCCCCTCCTCGAAGCTCTCCTGCAAGCGTCTCTCTCGGGTATTTTGCTTTATTCTCTTCGAGATATTTTTTAACCGCTTCAACTGACATTATTTCTATTATACCACAAGGTAACAAAACTATCCTGTGGATATTACACTACATTCTCGCTCTGAAAAGCAAAGGATGGCTTCTTGACCTCTGCATTTCGTTCTTCTTTTGTGATCCTCCCATCCTCCATGTAGAGAATGCGCGCCACTGAATCCTTGAGGCGGACGTCGTGGCTTACAATAAGGACCGTTCGTTTATCACGATAGCACACGTCAGAAAGCACGCTCATCACCACCGCACCAGAAAATGAATCGAGGTTGCCGGTCGGCTCATCCGCAAGAATGATGGGGGGGTCATTTGCGATCGCGCGGATAATCGCAACCCGTTGCTTCTCACCCCATGAAAGCTGTCGCGGGTAGTGATCGGCTCTCTTTTCAAGCCCAAATTTTTTCAAAAGATCGCGTGCTTTCTCGCGCGCTATTCTTTTTCCGGTGCCTGCAAGCTGCATGGGGATTTCGATGTTCTCGCTTGCAGTAAGATTGGTGAGTAAATTAAATTCCTGAAACACAAAGCCAATCTGACGGAGTCGAATCTGCGGGAGCTCATGCTCAGAAAGATCGGTGATATCCTTCCCATGCAGCATGACCTGCCCTTCGGAAGGCTTCAAAAGGGCTCCGCAAATTGAAAGAAGCGTCGTCTTCCCGCTCCCCGAGGGACCCATAATAACGGTGGGTTCCCCGCGGTAAATATCGAGCGTGACGCCACTTACCGCGCGAACCGCGGTTCTCCCCGAACCGTAAATTTTGGTAACGTCGCGTAGTTGAAGCGTGGGTCGTTCCATGGTTAAGATTTAAAAACGATCGCAGGATCAATCCCCGCAATACGCCGAATGGGAAGATAACCCGCAGAAATACTCATAAAAATAGTGAGTCCAAACACAAGGAGTACGTCCCGAACGATGAAGGTGGTGATAAATTGCGGAACATACGTTTCGAATACAATGGATACGGAAAAAATGGTGAACCCCGCACCAAGAAGAAACCCAATCATGCCGGTGATGAACGCTTGCTGGATGATGATGCGGTAGAGCTGCGTATTCCCTACGCCAATAGCTTTCAAAATCCCGTACTCGCGTGATTTCTCGACGGTCGCGGTATAGGTGATAAGCCCTACGATAGTGAGCCCCACAAGATATCCCAGAAAGACGAGAACAGTGAGTACGGGGGTGAACGCGTTGTTGATGTCGCGCTGGTTATTGATGATGAATTTACCCTTCGTGAGTACGTTCATGCCATCAAGATCTGCGATACGCTCCTTCACGTCCCCTTCGTTCGCCCCGTCTTTGAGTGAAACGAGGTAGAAGTTGATGAGGTCCCCGGTCTTAAGCAGCGTCTTTGCATCTTCAAGGTTGATAAAACCGAGTTGGTAGAAAACGAAGTCGCCCCCTTTCGAGATACCGACAATTGTGAAAGGAGTGTCGAGAATATCGAGCGTATCACCAATCCTCAGCTTCTCCTGTTTTGCAAACACGCGATCAATGATAATCTCGCCTGGATCCAACTCCCCCTCCCCCGCAACAATCCCCGCAGGTCCCCCAACTCCATCTTCTCCCACGCCAATCAAAAAGAGCCGCGCTTCTTCATCGTGGAGCGTAAACGAGGTGAGACGCGCAATGAGGGGATTCACCGAGGCAACTCCCTCAACTTTTTGAATGGGGTCTTCAAGGGTTTCTGGTAAAAACGAGACGCTGTCGAAAAAATCGGTTGCTCCTTCCTGGAGCACCCAGAGATCCGCGGGGGTGCTGTTAATGTAGCTTACAATTTTTTCCTGCCATCCCCGAAAAAGACCGAGGAGAATGAGAATCAAAAGTACAGAAAATGCCACGCCGAGAAGGCTTATGAGAAACCTGATGCGGTCATGAAAAAGGTTACGCCACGCAAGAAGAAACATGGTTATATGTTTCAGTATACCATATTCGAAAATGAATTACCGCACCGCGTGCGGTGCGGTATCTATTGCAGTAACCCGCACACCAATTTTGCGAGAAGTTCTACGGCAAAGCGCTTCGCCCACCGAGGGATGCGCTATTCGCGCACGCGCTTCGCAAAGACATTGAGGAATATCCATGGTAAATAGCAAAGGTGCGTCTAAAAAATACGGCAAAATTGGTGAGGGGTTATTTGTTTCTTAGCCACACTCCATGTGGAGAAACAAATAAAAAATCCTCGAGAAAACTCGAGGATTTAAAATATTTGTTTCAACCACTTCATCACTGCTCGTGCAAGTTTTTCTTCAGCACCACGGTAACTGTGGGGTACGTCTTTAAAAATATGACCCCGGAAACAGAGGCTCTTCGTGCACCGCCGCAAGCGCCGAAGGGCGCTCGGGGGTCTTGTCACAAGCGCCTCTTCTCGAGTCCCCCAACATACGAATACGGGAAGGGTCAATTTCGCAAAAAGAGAGAAGTCTCCGTTTCTTGCATGAAATGGGAAGAGGTTGGTTCGCGCGTGCTGCCCCACAAAGCTTTCAATCGTAGCATTTGAAATCGGCCATGGATAGTCCATATCACCCGCAAGAAAGCTTTCCGGGCTACCCCGCTTTGATCGTGATGGGGGAGGTGAAGATACGACGCTACTGGGATCGTTACATGAAGCGGGCGAACGACCGCCGAGCGCTTTTTTCAAAAGTCCAAAAATATCTGGAGGTGAGACAAGTACAAGCGCTTTTACTCTTGAGTCGCCTGTTTCGGTAAGGTAGAAGGTTGCCTTAAGCGCACCAAGACTGTGACCTAAAAGAACGATCTTCGTGTAGCCACGCTCGCCCAAAAGATCAATCCATGCGGCAATATCGAGCACCGAATCTTCAAAACGTTCGACGCAGTGACCAACTTGCCTCTCCTCGAATACGCCGTTCATGAATGTATTCCCATTCGCGAGGTAATCATGACCCCTCGTATTTACGGTGAGGAACGCGATTCCCCGATCGAGTGTATTTCGTTTGAGTGCCTCGACAAGTGTTGGATCACTTGCAAGGGACCCGCCCTTCCCATGGATGAAAAGGAGTGCGGTATCGCCCCGTATCGCTGGCTCGAAAAGAATCCCCGGAAGGAGTAAATGATCAGAGGTGATCGTCTCAACAAACGATGCGTGCATCGCGGCATCTCCTTTTTTAACGAACTACCCTCACTATAGAAGAAAGCAACGGGGAGTTCAATAGAAAAACAAAAAGAAGAGCTTTGCGTATCTCACGTAAGGCTCTTCTTTAAAGTATGATGCTTATAACTGCGGGCACATCTGGAGGAACCGACAAAGGGTTAACCCCCCATCGCCGTTAAAAAGGATGAGGAGTGCGGCTCCGAGAAGCACGAGATCAAATTCCCAACCCGTGCCCTGCGTACCACTGAATGGCGTGTGCCATTTGAAAATCTTGTGGTAGAGCGCGCCGAGCATCACTACAGAAATACCGAGCGCGCCGAGCTGTTCAAAGGCGCCGGTCAGTACGGAAAGGCCGGATAGAAGTTCTACCACCCCAAGCATGAATACAAATGATGCGGGCACTCCCATCCCCTGCGCCATTGCCTTATAATTCTTGAATTTTCCGTAGCCGTGGTAGATAAACACCGCGCCAAGCGCAACGCGAAGGAGCAAGAACCCTAATGCGCCAAGAAAAGAAGTTGTGGTAAATAGCATATAAGTGAATAAAGATTACAATTTAGTTACCCGAGGAGCCGACCTTTTTTTACGATCATTGGGAGGCTAAGGGGAGTTGAACCCCTTCTAAGGGAGCCACAATCCCTTGTGCTACCATTACACCATAGCCTCCATAATTTTTGGCTCAACTCGTCGTAAGAAGATAAAGTCCGGAAAGGGCAAGAATAAGGCCTGAAAGCCACTTGGCGTTCACTGGCTCCTTGAGGATGATTATGCCAAAAAGACTTGTTATGATCACGATCCCCACGAACATGACAGGCTCCGCAACGGTAAGCTTCCCACCAAGAGAAAACGTCTTGAAGTGGAAGATACCGCCGAGTGCAACCGCGCTCCCCGCTAAAACCGCAAAAAGAAGTCCAAGGGGTTCTCTGGGGGCAAGGGGGTAGCGCGAAAGAAGGGTAACCCCAAGCCCCACGAATGCCGCAACGGCGTACTGAATACCTGCGCCCCACACGGGATCAATTTTCCCGCCGGCGAGCCGTCGAAAAATATCGGTAAGTGAAAAGAAACC
>CAYJUQ010000026.1:0-11219 GCA_964373425.1 uncultured Candidatus Saccharibacteria bacterium | reverse complement strand
TAGTGTATATACGGGAATGCCAAGTTTTTCAATTTTTGCGCCTATGGGGCCGATCTCAAGTAAGGATATTACTTCTGATTCAAACTCCTTCTTGTCTATCTTAGAAAGGAGTTTCAACAACATAGTCTCTGCTCCTCCCGTATAAAGACCGTTGATGATGTGGATTATTTTAATCATTGTGCTAAACGTACTATTTGCCGTATCCTCAACTTCAATCGCGTCAATCTAAGATAGAACCGTGGCCCCATAAAAGAAACAAGCAAATAGAGAATGCTCTTGCCGTTAAAGGGATTTTTTCCAAGCGACTCAAGAAACTCCCTCCGGGCCTTTTTGGCATCTCCTAAAAGAATGTATCGCGTCCCATCATATCTTAATTTTCGGCTCCAGAGTCGCGGGTCGTTCTGGTAGTACTTTCGGTATTTTTCGAAAAGATATTCCCAATCCTTTTCTCGCTTTTCAATATCAAGCGCAGTACTTATATTGTCATGTTCCACGTAATATCGTACGAGTGGCTCGCGTACGAAATCGAAGTCGTAGCGTTCGGCGATCCTGATTCGCATTTCGCGGTCCTGTCCGCTTCGCAAGCCCTCATCAAATCCTCCCAGTTGATCAAATATATCTTTCTTATACACCATCGCGCTCCCCGTGCCCATGGTATCCGACTCGAGCATGCTTTTTAGGACATCCCGGTAGTGAGGAACGCGGTAGATGAAATCTCCGCCGTACGCGAGATCAACCACAATGATATCGCAACCGACCGCACCAACTTTTTTGTTTTTTGACTCCTCAAGTTTCGCGATCTGCTTCTCGAGTTTTTGCGTCATCCACGCGTCATCGGAGTCCAGAATTGCGATGCATTCACCTTGCGATTTTTGGATTCCAGCATTTTTTGGTCGAGCCGCCCCCCCCGAATTTTTCTCCCATAGATAGAAAATCCGTTCGTCATGCGCCATAAATTCCTCAACCACTTCTCTTGTGGTATCGGTCGATCCGTCATCTACCACAATCAACTCGAAATCTTGAAATGTCTGTGAAAGGACACTTTGTATCGCACGAGGAAGAAGATGTGCCCGATTATAGGTAGATATAATAACTGAAACCTGTGGTCTATTCATAAAAAGATGTATCAGCGCATAAAGACAACATTATCGTACTTTACGCGATCAACTTCTTCTTTGAGTTGCGATTCATTGACTTTGTGCGCGTTACCGTCTTCATCAATGAGATACGGCGCGTAGCCCCATCCAATAAGCATCTTAACTGCATGATACGAAATTGAATCCCACGACTTTCCCCCCCATATCTCCATTACCACACAAGGCATCTGGGTCCTTATCACATGTTCTCCTCCCTCAAGGACGGCCGCTTCTCCCCCCTCAACATCTAATTTTATAATGGTGGGGGGGGTACTGCCTTTCACGAAATCATCGAGGCGCACCGCTTCGATATGAATTCTTCTGTATCGCTCCGGGTGTCTCGCTACTACTTTTTCAACCATGGTGCTCGCTCCGCTATGCTCCCCTTGTGAAAATCCGTCGTAAAAAGTCGTAAGGCCCGAAGTGTTTGAAAATGCTAGATTATGGATTCTCACATTGCGATGACTTTTCTCCGTTGTCTTCCAAAGACAGTGAAACACCGAGGGCAAGGGTTCAAACGAATGAATTTCGCCATTGGTGATTAACGCTTCGGCAAGTACGGTATAAAAGCCGTAACTTGCTCCTATATCGTAAAAAAAATCGTTAGGCTCTATGTGTGTGATAAAAAACGAAGTGAGTTTTCGTTCATAAGAAGGTAACACTCCAAAATAATAGAGGGGGGCAGCATTTTTATCGCGCGCAAGCACCCATAGATCTTGCCCCCAGAATGTCTTTGCCCGAAGCATGGTATTTAAAGAGAGCACGCGGGATTTCGAAAGTACGCGAACGATGAACTTATCCGGATAACGAATCAAACGCCGTAGGGGGGCTAGCGCCCCACGCCCTCGATAATATCTTGCATATTCTTCCCCCCTAGCCTTCAAGAACGCGAGTAATTCTTTCCTTCTTTCATCTATTGGATAAGGCATTCTGATCATGGAATTTTCGATTCGTTGTAAACACATAGTAAAAAGCAAACGAGACCCATGCCGCTATCGTGATACCCCACACGATCCCTAAGATGCCAAAAAAGTAACCCGCGGCAAGGATTAAGAAAAGCTTAATACTACTTGGCAATACCGATAAAATTGTTAATTCCTTGTGGCGAAGATTTGCCTCAAGAAGTGCCCGCATAACGCCGTAAAGGACGAGAGGGGGGAGACCGGCGCTAAAAATTAATAAATAGACTTTTGCCATTTGATATGATGCCGGAAGAAAGACGGTAATATACATATATCCTGCAATAAGAAACAGTGCGGTAACGAATGCGGCAAGAACGAGCCCCTGCAGTAATTTTCTCTTTATTTTCATAACCGCCATATCCCAATCTTCCTTCGCAAAATCCGCATAAAATAAATAGTACGAAGTGATAAGAACGTTTTCGAACATGGCTTGAAGTTTCGCCGCTATTGAAAAAACGGCTAAATTCCCAAAACCAAAGAGGGGTCCTATGATAAGTTCCGCCCCCTTCTCTGCCGATGCAACTGCGATACCGGAAGGAATCAATTTCACGCCGAAAGGAAAAATATCTTTATCGATAGCGCCCCGTCTCCACGAAGAAACAATCCCATTTCTTAAAAGAACATATAGAAACGCAGCAATACTAAGTAGCGAGGCAAGGCTTAGTTGTACAATTGCAAATACAATGATGTTTTGCGTAACGACAGCGGATATTGTCCCCCCTATTGGCGGTATAACCGCGATGGCCGATTTCCAAAAAGCAAATTGAAAAAACTGTTTCTTTGCAATAAAAAACTGTCGGAAGGTCTCGTGCGCAAGCGATCCGCTCACAAAAAAAAGACTCATAACAAGAAGTAAAAGAGCAAGCGTCTGAGATCCATGTCGATATACGAAAAATGCGCCGAATACCACAAAGACAGAAATAACCGCAGTAAATTTCAGTCGGGAAAAAAATGCAAAAAGAAGCGTGCCGTCGAGGCCCCTCGCAATCCCTCGTTTCGCGCCAAGCGTAATATAGGGAGCGGTAAGAATATCAAGCCACGCTTGCAGAGCAAAGACGAATTGAAATAATCCGTAATCCTCTACCCTAAGGTACTTCAGCGCGATCGGTAAAACCGCGAGTTGCACAAGGAACGTAAGACCGCCGGGGATATTGATATAAAGGCTGTCAAAAAAATATTTCTGAAAAACCAATCGAAAAAAGTTTGAAAGAGTACCCATCTTATTTCACCAAGGTAGGTGTCTCGCGAAGGCCCAGATGTCGTACGTACGGTTCTTCGTGATATCCAAGAACTCCGCTTACTCGATATCCGCGCCTATTTAATTTAAAGGTGTACTCGTCTTCGGTAAAACTTAGGGGGAAAGGATACGTTTTGAGGAATAATTCCGTCTTTGCAAGATGCGGATTAAAACTAAACCACCGTCCGTAACACTCCGCGAATCCCTTTCTTACTTCGCTAAAACCAACGTACTCTTCTTTCTTAATTGGTTCTCTTGCGAGGAGGATTTGTCGAAGATGGGGATTCTCTTGGAGTATCCCGATCATTTCTTCTGCCGGCACGATTCGTAAAAATTCCCAATCATCCTGACAGTAAAATACGTATTCTGAAGTCACTTCCGCATATATCCTATTTAAAGAGTAGCCGAGCCCCTTATTCTCTTCATTCAATATTTTCAGATCGAAACCCCTGAGATCTTGTATGTAACGACGCGTCTCTTCGGAAGCGGGAAGATCGTCAATGATAAACCACGATGTTTTCTTGGGGTTGTATTGAAAGTTACGCCGCAAACTCTCAATCGTCTTCTCAAGATATTCTCTTCTGCCCGCGCTTGTGACGACAATCGTAACGTGATCTCTTTTTACTACTTTGTCTCGTAACTTTTTGGCGAGGAGCCTTTTAATCCGGTGGTAATCACACGGCCTCCACAATTTAAACCCATATCGTTTGAATCGCCCCGGGAATACCCATACATGCCACAAAAACCCTCCTTCGGGAATATATGATTTAACGCGTTGGATTATCTCTACAACCTCCATATCATCAAGAATGCAATATAAAAGGCCTCACACCTTCACCCCAACTCGTCCACTCCTATCAATTCTGTTTAAGAGTATTGGGATGTGGCTTCTTAGAAAATACGCATCCGTTGCATCGGTCGCTCCCTTCCATGCCCCATAATCATCAATTGCTTAAAAAGGCGCGTACATCTTAGGATTTCCTTCATCGTGTATGATTTTCATTTTTCGTAGATCGGGAAAAAATCTTTATCCATATCGGGACCCAGATAAAAACTGCTCATTCGATAAAGGAGGTTCTTCTTTAACTTTTTAGAAAGAATCGAAACAATCGTGGTACCGAGTCGCCAGGGAGGAGAACTATTCATCCTGTAGAATCTTTTAATGGAAGATGGACTACGCATTGTGATAAAAATTTTGCATCATTCCCGAGATTCGTGCTATTTCTTCGTCTTGCAAAATAATGGCGGGGAGCAAAGCCCCGGACGCGAGATTTCTCGACTACGTTAAAACACCTCTTGGGAAAACGTGCATATTATGAAAGATAAACGGGCTCGACAACAGCCCAAATTTCGCCAAATTGGATAGAATGGTTTTTAACCTCCAACCCAGCTCCCTTAAGTTCGTCCCTAAATTCCTCAAATGTATATTCGGTATAATGGGTACTGTTCAAACGCCATTCTACACCCATCTCTTTCTTATAGAGAGTAATCCAATCTCGATTAATCATGGGTACGCGAATCAGAAACATCGGTGCAAGATGCTTAATGGCTGTTAGAAATTCTCTCCTGTGCTCAATGTGTTCCAGGACATTTGAAAGAATGACCACATCAAATGTACTGTTAGGAAGATCTTTTGTGGCATCCCCAAGAATATAAGAAATATTGGGGGCGGCATGACGCTCTCTCGCTTGACCAATACTTGAGGCATCCATATCAATACCGGTAACCGCCTTGGCTTTTTTCGCAACATCAAAGGCCAGCTCCCCCTTCCCACACCCTATATCTAATACGTTGTCCCCCACCCGAATTCGCTCCACAAAAAAGCTATGATATTGCATTAATCGATGTTTTGGATGCATGCCATCTGGCTCCAATTTTTTTGCCACCATCGCAGCCGCACGATAGGTAAACGTATGCAGTGTCAATATGGCTCTCAAGAGTAAGTTATACAGTTTTTTCATTGGTTTTTCTGCAGAGAACTCCTACCTGCATAGATAACAAATTCATAGCGCGTTTGTTTATAAAATGCTTCTTCACCCTAGGAAGCCACCCGAACCCCAAAAGCTCCTCCGCTCTAAAATAAGGCTGAAATTGGCGAGGAAATGACCGCGCGGTAAAAAACTTCTTGTGCCGGCTTTTATAAGTGAAACGCTCGACTCTTCCAAGAAGGGCATTGAGACGATATCTCCAGTTGTTATAATTGGGGGTTGTACATACAAAATAGCCTCCGGGCTTAAGCACCCGCCATATCTCTCGCAAATAGTGATCGGTGTTCCAAAGATGCTCTATGACCTCAAGCGAAACCACGGCATCAAAACTGCCTTCGGCAAACGGCAAACTCTCCTCCTCCAAATCAAGTTGATAACTTTCAAACCCCTCTCTCACAAGATGTTCGTAACAACGCTTCGTTCCATCGATACATGCCATGCTAAAACCTTGTTCCGCAAGGAGGGCGGAGAACTCTCCCATTCCCGCTCCGACGTCTAAAATCCTTGCAGACGACCCAAGATTCGCATGCTGAAGAAGCTCTAATGCGAGAGGATACTGCCCTCGCGCAACATTATATGTTCGCTTAGATTCTCTTATGTCTGTCTCCATAATGTATCGTAGGATTGCACACCGGGTGACCGTCACGATCAGGAAACGGCGGTCTCTTTGGTCTTGCAAAATATAAGAACGGTGTGGTGGCCCGCAATTCGAGAACAGGTCCTCCCAATCGCAAACTTTATCAATCGAGCAACTATGTGCGAACTTGAAAACAGGGGTTGAAGTACGGGCTTGAGAATAGTAATTTCGTCCTTAATGCCCTTAACAGCGCCATCGGAATGTTGATAAACACACGTAAATCCGAGATTAGTCATATCTGTTTTTACCTTCTCCGCATCTAAAAGAAACTGATAGAAATCGCGCTCACTGTGCATACTAGGATTAAAATATGTATAGCCGCCGAGTTTTGCTTTCAATTTCCTTAAAGGCGACATGCGGGGAAACGTAACAAACGAATAGCCCTTTGGCTTTATGACTCGAGCCATTTCCCTCATCACCCCCTCATATCCATCCCAAAAATGTTCGATAATGCCGAGAGACCAGTATCCATCGAAAAAATTATCGGGAAAGTCCAGATGCCTTACGTCCTGATGCGATACGCGTAAATGAGGGAATAACGCTTTTGTCGCGTCAATGGATCGTTTAACAAAATCAACTCCATATGCCTCATACCCCAATTGATCGAGGGCATACACCTTCTGCCCGATACCACACCCTCCCTCAAGAATTCTTGCCCCCGAAGGAAGCAACTCGCGGATTTTTTTCATGACAAGTTTATCTCCGCTCCACTCAGTTATCCTCTTGGCTATAGATTTTGTATCGTCCCCCCATCGTGTGTACCAATGCTCGGGGTCGCTGCGTTTACGATCGTATTCAATCACTCTTTTTTTAGCTGCATCATAAATTTTCATATGATTTCAACTCTCGTTTAACACATGTGCGTTCTTTCTGGTCACATGAGCTTTCGGTAAAGCTCAAGCTCTTTTAAAACAATGCGATCTAATGTGAAGTTTTCCAGTATAGTTTGGCGAGCCGCTTCTGCCATTCCGACCCGTAGTGCCTGGTCTTCTAAAACCGTCTCTATGGCGGATCGCAAAGATTCTGCAGAGGGCTCGCAAAGGTAGCCGTTTTTTTTGTGTTCAATTATGGTATTGATTCCCTTCACATCCGTTCCGATACAAGGAAGACCGCAACTCATCGCTTCAAGCAATGCCTTGGGGTGTCCTTCGTATAAAGAAGGGAGAATGAAAAGCTGACTTTTATTCAGTTCTTCCGGAAGCCTGTGGTTAGGGACATTGCCCCAAAATTCTACCGGTGCCTGTCTTTTTTTTGCAAAGTCCTCAAGTGATTGCCTAAGGGAACCATTACCAACGATAATCAAACGGACCCTGAGGGAAGAGACGGCCTCTATAAGCGGGAACACGTTCTTCTGGTCTTCCAGCTTGCCTACAAAAAAAATTCGTCCTTCTTCTTTTTCGATCGGGAGCGGGGCGAACTGTCGAGTATCTACAAAATTTGGCACGATGAAGAGTTTTCTCGAATCAAGACGAAAACGCTTTCTCGCGTATTCTTTGTCCGCCTCGTTGGAAAAAACAACAATGTCTGCTGCCTTATAGGAAAGATGTTCCAGGAAAGCAGCCGCTTTGAGTTTCCAAAACGCCATCTTCCTCCGTTTCATAACCTCAAGCCATTCGTATCCGCAACGCACGATGAGTTTTTTTCGGTACAGGATCTTCGCAAGAACCGCGCTCCATGACCCCAACATTTGATTTGTTTTAAGAACATCTACGGTCCTAAGAATTTTCCATTGGAGAAACGGGAACAAAAAACTATAGAGAAAAGCAGGTAAGGGGAATATTTGAGAAACAATGGCTATATTCTGGGGAAGTTGTTTTCGATATTGCGCGTCTTTGCTAGTCCCGTATGTAAAAAAGAAGACGCCCCGTAGGGAGCGCGCCAATTCTTTGTAGAGCGCCACCTCTCGATCCAACATACCAATTCTATCCCATACCTCGAGCGAAACGCCCTTTGTAAAAAAAAGTGCTATTGTTTTCTTCTCTAGGGAAATCATTATTATTCTCTCTTTGAAAATTTTTCTGGATCCTCAATCCCCTGCTCTTTCATGAGCCAGTTATTGAAGGCCTCCGCGGTCTTATGAAGCGTGAGGTCTACGCCCAAAGAATCGGCAAGTTGAATAAACGCCCGAATGTCCTTAGGAAGACATTTCCCTCCATATCCGCGGTAGTTTTTGTGCCAGACATCCAAATGCGAAGGACCTATGCGCTTGTCTGAGGCAGCCGCCTCCTTCACTACATCGTAATTAATGCCGAGTTTCTGGCATAGATCATATATCTGGTTGGCGAAAGTAACTTTAATGGAAAACCAGGTGTTGCCGTAGTATTTCACCATTTCTGCCTCCGTTGCCGCCATAATACGCTCATACGGGGCCAAGGGCAAAAGCCGAATTATGTGCCCTGCAACGGTATAACTCTGCTCTGTGTACCCCAAGATCTGGCGATCCGGATACATCATATCTTGATCTGCGGTAAGTTCCGTCAAAAACTCTGGGTTGAAGAGAAACCTGTGCTGGGGATACTTTTTTTGAAGCTTTTCGGTGGTACCGGGTAGAACCGTAGATTTAATCACCACAATCTTCTCATCCTCAAACCATGGAATCGTTTCCTCTTCTATAAATCTCAAATCAAATCCCCTCTCCTCATGAAAGGGCGTGGGCACACATACAAAAATAACATCTGCCTGGTTTACCTCCTCTTTAGAACCAAGGTTCTTATAGGAATCGTAGAGGAACGGAGCTCTTTCTGTTTTTTCAAAATATCTTGCAAGCGCCCCCCCGACCATTCCCACGCCAATGACCCCAACTTTTATATCTTTTAAAGACTTGTTGTGCATAATAAATGTGGTCTAAGCATTAAGATAATAATCTTGATACCAAGAAACAAATCGTTCTACGCCCTCCCGCAAAGAAACCTTCGGGTTAAAACCAAGTCTTTCCCGCGCCTTGCTGATATCGGCATAGGTGACGGGAACATCTCCTTTCTGCATCGGAAGAAACCGTTTCTCTGCCTTTTTACCTAAACAGTCTTCAAGTATTTCTATAAACTCCATAAGGCCGGAGGGGGCGCCGTGACCCAAGTTAAAAATCTCAAAGGCGAAATCCTCGCGCACTACCCCCATTATCCCATCCACAATGTCGTCAATATAGGTAAAATCCCTCCTCATGTTGCCTTCTCCGTAGACCTCAATTGGTTCTCCCCTGAGAATTCTCTCCGTGAACTTAAAAAGGGCCATGTCGGGCCTCCCAAAAGGGCCAAATACTGTAAAGTATCGAAGCCCAGCCATGGGAACCCCATATAACGCATAGTAGCTGTGAGCAAGCATTTCCGTATGTTTCTTGGTAGCAGCGTATAACGACACGGGGGTATCCGTTCGGTCTTCTTCCGAGAAAGGAACCTTGTCTCTCTCTCCATACACGGAAGAGCTTGACGCAAAGATAAACTTTTTTATCCCGAATTCCCTGCAGACCTCGAGCACAGTGAGGGTGCCACGCGTATTGGAATGTTCATAGGCAAAGGGGTTTTCTAGGGAATACCTCACTCCTGCCTGAGCTGCTTGATGTACAACCACGTCTGGAGCATTTTCCCGAAACACCTGCCGAAGTCCTTCGAGATCGGTAATGTCCATACGGTAAAGTTTATGATCCAGCCCCGCAAGGAGTATCTTAATCCGTGCTTCTTTTAAACGAGGATCGTAGTACTCGTTAAAATTATCCACAATGATAACATCATGCCCATCCTCAATGAGCCGCTTTGCAGTGTGGGAACCTATAAAACCCGCTCCTCCTGTGACAAGTATTCTCATATAGGGTTAGTTGCGTTTGCCTTATATCCAACCGCGCACCAATAGGGTGTCGAATCATTGAGCGTAATATCTCGGAATCCGGCCCGCTCCATCATACTACGAAGCTCCCGGGCAGTGAAACGTATCTCGATTGGGGTTGCAAACCGATCGAATGAATCTGTCCGCATAGTGTAGAATGTCCGCCTGCGGTACGCGGATAACGGCATGTGTTCCACGGAGAATCCAACCGCCTCAAGTAACAAAGAAACTCGAGCAAGCGGGTAATACACGCTCGCAGCAATAATCCATGTAGTCACGTATTTTAAAAAAAAGGGTAAACGCGAAATTGCCCTTCTCACTATATCGCTCGCTCGCCACATCGCCCGAAACCAAAAGGGACGGTTTTCAAATGCATAGTAGACATACACCAAAAACGGCGCGCCGGGCTTCAATTTTTTAACGCAACTTGTTATTCCTCTCTGGGCGTCCGGCACATAATGCAGCACACCCAAACAGTATCCAAAATCCATGGAACTATCTTCTAGGGGAATAGAGTCAAGCGAAGCTTCGTGAAACTCGCAGTTATCAACTCGAGCAAGGTTACGCCGAGCCACTGATAAAGCCTCGGGGCTCGGATCGATACAGTGAAGACGCCCCACGCGGGGCGCGACGAGCTTTGCCCAGCGGCCGGTGCCACACCCGATATCAAAGCCGACTGCGTTTTGGGGGAGGGCATCCCACGGAAAAATCCGGAAATATTGTTCGAAGACTTCCCGATGCTCTTTTTCCGAAAGATGCTCTTGGGTGAAGTGGTTCCACTCCTCGCCAAAACTCTGAACTGTTGGATAATGAATATTTTCTCGTAAACGATCCATTGTATCTTTTAAACTCCTATGTAAAGGAGTTTTAGCTTTCTTATAATAACCGGGTATGAAAGAAAAGTCAATAATCGTAATCAAACTAATTGCGTAAGTTTTGCTATCTTATTCGGCTTCTCCCACGGTAATTTGAGTTCCGGCCTCCCAAAATGCCCGTATGTTGCAACCTGACGATAGATGGGTTTTCGAAGACCAAGAGTCTTGATAATCATACCGGGACGCAGATCGAATACTTTATCCACTAGTTCCCGAAGATCACTGTCGGGAAGCTTTCCTGTTCCGAACGTATTTATATCGAGAGAAAGCGGTTTTGCAACCCCAATCGAATAGGCAATCTGAACTTCGACTTTCTGGGCAAGGCCGGCCTTGACAACATTTACTGCCACCCAGCGCGCGGCATACGACCCCGATCTATCAACTTTTGTCGGGTCTTTGCCTGAAAATGAACCGCCGCCGTGGGGTACGACTCCTCCATAGGTATCCACAATAATTTTTCTGCCGGTAAGACCGGTGTCTGCAACGGGACCGCCGATGACAAATCGCCCAGTCGGATTTGTGAGAATCTCTGTGTCTTTCTTAACGAACGCCTTCGGCAAACTTG
>CAYJUQ010000025.1:2575-11223 GCA_964373425.1 uncultured Candidatus Saccharibacteria bacterium | reverse complement strand
GCCGCTCTCACAAATTCTCTGAAAAGCGGATGCGGCTTCAGGGGACGTGATTTAAACTCGGGATGGAATTGAGTGCCTACAAAAAACGGGTGATTTTTGAGCTCAATAATCTCAACGAGGTTTTTTTCGGGATGTACTCCTGACATTACCATACCCGCTTTCTCTAGGATATCTCGAAAATCATTATTTAATTCATAGCGATGGCGATGACGCTCGATCACTAAATCTTTCCTATAGGCTTTGTAGGCGCGCGTACCCTTCGTAAGCGCACAGGTATACCCCCCAAGCCGCATGGTGCCGCCGTAATGCGCTTCCCGAATCAATTCTTTTTGTTCGGGCATCACGTCAATCACCGGATATTTAGTATGAGGATTAATTTCTGTGGTATGCGCGCCGGTTAATTTCAAGACGTGCCGACTAAATTCCACCACTGCAAGCTGCATACCATAGCAAAGTCCCAAAAATGGGATTTTATTAATCCTCGCAAATTCAATTGTCCGAATCTTCCCTTCGACTCCCCGTTCGCCAAATCCTCCGGGCACAATAATCCCGTCAAATTTTTTAAGCTCCCTGAGTTCCGATGGCCGTTCTTCGTACTTCTCTGCATTAAGCCAGGTGATCTCGGGCCTACGGCCATTCGCCCACGCGGCGTGTCTCACCGCCTCAATCACTGAAATATAGGAATCGGAGAGGATGAAATCACCGGTTCCAAAATATTTTCCTACAATACCTATTCTTACCGGCTCTTTGAGTGTTTTGATTTTTTTGACAAGCCTTTTCCAATCGTGGAGGTTTCGCTTTCTTGATTTTAAAGTGAACTTCTCAAGGATAAGATTCCCCAGCTGATCTTTTTCAAAGTTGATTGGGATCTCATAGAGATTTCCTACATCTGGTGCCGAGATAACATCCTTGGGATGAACGTTACAAAAAATTGAAATTTTTTCTTTGCGGGGCTTATCGAGGGGCACTTCTGAACGCGCAATAATGACATCTGGCTGGATCCCTGCGGCATTGACGCTCCGCACCGCATATTGGGTGGGTTTTGTCTTCATCTCGCCGATCATTTTGGGGACGGGAAGATACGTAACGAGCACAAAGAGCACCGCACCCACTCCATCGCGCAAGCGCATCATACGCGCCGCTTCAAGGAAAAGGAGGTTTTGGTACTCCCCCACTGTCCCCCCGATCTCGACCAAGACAAAATCTGCTTTCGTATTTTTTGCTACCTTTCTGATCCGGCGAATGACCTCTTCAGGGATATGCGGCACCACCTCAACGCACTTTCCATGGTATTCAAGATTTCGCTCCCGGTTGATGACAGTCTGGTAGACCCTCCCGGTTGTCATGTAATTATCTGAGTAGATAGGCTCATCGAGGAACCGCTCGTAGTTGCCGATATCTTGGTCGCACTCTACCCCATCTTCGGTTACAAAAACTTCCCCATGTTCTATGGGGTTCATAGTGCCTGCATCCACGTTGATATAGGGATCAATTTTTATGGCGGTGACTTTGAAGCCGCGCGCCTGGAGGATTTTCCCAATCGATGCCGTTGCGACACCCTTCCCGATGCCTGACATCACGCCGCCGATCACAAAAATATATTTTGTCATTTCCGAAAAGCGAGACCCGCCTTAAGGCGAGTCACATGAAAATATATCTCGTGCATAAATAAAATAGGTATCTGCTATTCTTTCTCTTTTTCTTCAACCACAATCACCTTTATTTCTGCTTCAAGCCCATGATCAAAATTAAGAAGAACCGGGTGCTCACCGAGATCACGAATGGGTTCGTCAAGTACCACTTGGGATTTTGTAAGTTCTTTGAACCCCAGTTTGTGGAGTGCGTCGGCAATCATCTCGGCACTCACCGATCCATACACTTCACCGCCCTCACCAACTTTCACGGGGATCACCAGTTCTTGGCCATCGATTCGTTCAACAAGCGCTTGTACTAATTTGAGCGCCTCTTCTGCTTTCTTCGCTTCAAGTTCTTCGAGATGACTCGTTTCCATAATTGCTTTTGGAGTTGCAATTTTTGCAAGCCCTCGTGGTATTAAATAATTCTTCGCATATCCCAATGCAACTTCTTTTACCTGCCATTTCTTCCCCAGATTGGGAATATTTTCGAGTAAGACGACTTTCATCCCTCTATTTTACTGAACACTCCCCTATTTTGCAACTATGGGGATGTGTTACTTTTTCTTTTTTCGATGATCCGTTTTCGCGCGCGTTACTCTGATCAGGCCTCCTGCGGATATAATTTCGATTCCACGCTTCTCGAGTTCATCAAGAAATAAATTCATCCCAATGGAATCTGACGACATGTGTCCTGCGATGACAACATTTAAGTGTGCTTTCTCAGCGGCTTCTTTATGCTTTTCGGAAAGGTGCATGCCCACAATAGTGCCAATACCGGCACGAGAAAGTTCTTCATAAAGCTCGTGAGACCCTTCTGTCCCACCGGTAATTTCTGTAAGCGCGATTTTCCCGACACGGTTTTCGGTATCGCCCGCGAAGAGCCGCGGTCCTGCACCCCTCTTAGCCGCCTCTTTATATTCAGGAATTTCCCGAAGAAGCCTCATTAAATCTCCGACATGATGTATTGTAGCGGCTTTTATTTTTTTATCAAGGAAGTGTGCAACAAGATTATCGGTGGGCGTGTGCACGCACATAAAGGCGAGGTCGAGAAGTTTTGCCCCATCAATGGAACGCTCGTGATTCGAAGAATGCACACCGCGCGCAACTTCTGAAATGCGGACTTTAAGAAGGCTTTCCGCAAGGTGAATCGGCACGCCGTATTGATGAAGTACATCTGCTTGGAGGTGCATGACGTCATCAAGTCGCGCAAGCCCAATGCCTTCGGGGTGGTGCGCGATCACACAATCGATATCGCCAAGCATCTTTGCAAGAATCATTTCCGGCACCTCCATATCGATCCCCGCAAAGACTTTTTTTACGGGTCGTCTCACGTCACCCGCAAGGATACGCGTATCGGAAAAGGGGTTGAAAAGCCGATCGTTATCAAAGACCTCTTTCTCCCACTTTTCGAGCTTCACATACTTTTCCTTCTCGCGCGTTAATAATGCGTCGATTGCGCCCTTGCCGCGAAAATCTGCCTCAATCCCGAGCTTAATAGCGAGATTATAAATTTCTTGGATAGTCATGTACATTTTGGTTTTAAGTTCGAAGTCGTCTCTCTATGTATATTCTAGATTCATAATCCACGTACAATTTCTATCGCTTTCTCAAGCTGCGGATCCCGGTCATTTTCAATATCCTCCTCGGTTCGTTTTACCTCAATATCGGGCGCAAGTCCGGAATCTGTAAGCGACGTGCCGTTCGGTGTCAGCCACTTCGCAATGGTAAGTTTTATATTCGACCCATCGCGAAGTTCTTCGAGAATCTGTACTGAACCCTTACCGAACGTTTTTTCGCCAATGAGGGATACATTGCGATTATCTTTTAGGGCGCCGGCAAGAATCTCTGAAGCTGATGCCGACCCCCCGTTGACGAGCACCACCATTGGGAAATCGGCAAGTGCGCCGCTCCCCGTGGTACGATGTTCTCTTCGTTCTTTACGCGACTGTTCGGTAACGACAAGCGAATCGCGTTTCAGGAAGAACCCCGCAATCTTGACCGATGCATCGAGAAGTCCGCCGGGATTATTGCGGAGATCAACAATAACGCGATCAGCACCGGAAGCAAGCACTTGCGGCACAATACCCTGGAAATCCTCAATAGTTTTTTCATAAAAATTATAAATCTGGATGTGGGCGATGTGCCCGTCTTCGAGCGTCCATTCAACGGAGGGAATCGCGATTACCCCACGGGTGATTTTAAACGTAAGCGGTTTCTCGGAATCGTCCCTCACGATACTCAATTCGACGACCGTTCCTTTCGGCCCACGAATAAGACTCACTGCTTCTTCGAGACTCAGGTCTACGGTAACCGTTTCATTGATTTTAAAGATTTTGTCACCGGCACGGAGCCCCGCACGTTCCGCCGGAGTATTCTTAAGGGGCGCGATGATAGAGAGAATATCTTTACGAAATCCGATCTCGGCTCCAATCCCCTCAAACTCACCACTCACGTCTTCTTCAAAAAGCTTCGCTTGCGTTGGGTCAAGAAAACTTGAGTAGGGGTCACCGAGCGATTTCACAAGCCCTGCGATCGCGCCGTGTACCATTTTTTGATAATCGAAACTGCTCTCTACATAATTCCCTTCGATAAATCGCCAGCTCTCCCAAAAAAGGTTAAAATCGGCAGACGCTGCGATATCGGGTGGTGTCTCCCGATGAAGAATCCCGGTAACATCATCCAGTGACATTGTTCGAGATGTACCTAACCAAAATCCTGCGGCGAAAAACCCGATACAAAGTAAGAAAATCAAAAATACTTTTATAGATTTATCCATTGCGAAGTAAGGATCTTGAGAATTCGTCTTGCCGCTCGTTTCTTGGTAGATTTTGCGGATAGCGTACGCCGTATTTCATAAAATATTTGACGGCACTCACGAGATGTATCCGCGTCTGCTTATTAGAGAGAAGCTCGGCAAGCCCTCCGCGGCGCTTGCTCGCTCGATGATGGTAATGGTGCACCTCGGCTTTCGGGTAGAAAAGGACCTCATATCCATTTTGCCAGAAACGGCGGCACCAATCAACATCCTCAAAATACATAAAAAAACGCTCATCCAATAGACCGACTTTCCGAACTGCAGCGCGTGAGGTGAATATACTCGATCCCATGATCCAGTCAACAGGAATCGCTATTTCTTTGTCGTGGGAAGCCAGCGCAAGTTCTTTCGTCATCAAAAAATGATTGATCTCGCGTTTCCCCCACGATGTTTTCCCAAACATTGTCCTTCGCGCAAAAAGGGTAAGGGGCGTGTAGAAACGAAAACAAGATGGCTGGTAACTCCCGTTAAAATTGAGCAGTCGCGGCCCAATCATTCCCGTGCTCGGATGATGCGCGAGATAATCTAAAAGCAGGGTGAGCGCGTGCCGATTTAAGATGACATCGGCGTTCATAATGAAAAAGTGGTCCCCGCGAGCCTCTTCCATGCCTCTATTTACAAGCTTTGCATAGCCCACATTCGCAGCAAATGGAATGTAGCACACCGTGGGGAACTCTTCGCGCATAAGCGTTTTCGTCTCGTCATCGGCATCGCTATCTACTACAATAATCTCGCTCTCAATGCCAGCACACGCACGCTCTGCATATCGCAGGGCGAGCTTCAAGAATTCCGGGGTTTTATAATGAGTGATGATGATTGATACAATCATGGCGCGAAATGCAAAATGGGATTCTCGTCATTTATTCAAATATATGGATCACAAAGTTATGGATCTGGCTGAAATCGCCTCCCACGGGAAGAAGGATATACGATCCGTTAATATGGGTTGAGTAGAGTAATCCCTCCGGAGAGGTATCGAGCACCTTTCGTTTCACTTCTTTAATTTCAAGTTGGGACGCCCTGCGTATGAGATCTCGAATCGCAGAGGCGTCAAGATCAGTAATCACATGGTTCCCCAAGATATCAAGGAGATTAAAAATTTTAATCGGATTCGAGAGAATCCCCAGCGAGAGTGCCTTATCCTTGGTTGCGATAAGCACGTCCTGTTCTCTTCGCGCGCGATCAAAATCGCTTGAAGCGAAACGGGACCTCGCATAATAGATCGCGGTCTCGGAATCCATACGCTGCCATCCTTGAAGGACAAAGAAGGGATATCCCCACTGCGTGGGTTCCGAAAAGTCTTGAGGCACATAGACATCAATTCCCCCCACCTCATCAATCACAAGCTCCGCCGCCTTAAGATCAACGGAGACCCCATAATCAATATACACCCCCGTTACTTTCGAGACGACTTTTTTTGCAAGGAGCAACCCCCCACCGTGCGGTTCCTTTTCTTCTCCAAAGGCATACGCAAAGTTAATGCGTTCTTTTCTCCCGAGTCCCGGAATATCCGTGTAGAGGTCACGGGGGATGGAGATGAGCGCCGCTTTCTCCGTCTCTTTATCAACGCTCACAAGAACCATCATATCAGAAAGGAGCCCGCCATGCGGATCCCCCACTCCGCGAATACCCACAACAAGCACATTGATCCGATTCGGATCGCGGTGTAATTTCTCTTCTTCCTGCCGGAAAATTTCCTGATTCGCCCCGCCAAAAAGTTTATCCTTGATGCTGATAACGCTGTAGGTGAGGCCGACTTTGAACGTAACGATAAACACGAATAAAAATAAGACACCTGTCCAAAGGAGGATTATTTTTTTTCGTGAGATACGGAATTTCTTTTCTGGTGTCTCTCGACGTTCTAAAAACGGATTGTTGTGTGAAGATTCTTCCATCGTACGGAAATACTAGAGGAACCAGCGCCGCATATCATCTGGGGATGCTTTCCTCCGCTTCATAATAAGTTTTCTTTTCTTTATCATTTTTGGGGAAAGGCGAAAAAATGAAATCCAACTCAATATTGTTCTTGGTTCAAAGAAAATGGTGTAGATGAAAAGCTGAGTTTCACGAAGAAAAAATGGGATGACGTCTCTGGAAAGATTGATAAAGAAATCGTTCTTTAAAATAGTGAAGTGGGTATTACGGTAATCAAGGGCTCGTTTGAATGCGGGTACGGTGCGTCGCAGGCGGATAAAATCGGGGTAGCTGTTGCTCAGTCTCCTTGTTGTCTGCCGCTCGTGCCAGGCGAGCATCTGCGGTATGTACATTGATTTCCATCCGAGAAGCCGCATCCGCCATCCTAAATCGAGATCACTCGCATACCACCAGAAATCTTCATCAAAAATGTAGCCGTTAATTCTTGCATCTTCGAGCGCCTTACGCCTAAAAAATCCCGCAGCACCCTCATAAGAAAAGATTTCTTCCTTGGTGTTATACTGTCCCCTATCTTCTTCACCGTGTCCCCTATTTACCACCCGGCGCGATCGAAAGATCTGGAATCCGGTTGTATCGATGATATTTGTTTTCTCAAAATTCCAAATACCGGCCGCGCTGTCGAATTGACTATTATACACTAAAATCTTAGCCTGTAAAGCTCCGATTGTTGGATCACGCTCCATCCCCTCTACACCCGCCTTTACGAAATCTTTATCGAGAAACACATCCACGCACAAAAAAACAACATGGTCTCCTTTCAAGTTCTTAAAGTTCGCATTCTGCCCGCCCTCAAACCCAAAATTCTTCTCACTTCGTATGAGCCGTGCGTGCGGGAATTCTTTCTCTATAATCGCTAACGTCTCATCGCTTGAGTTATTATCCCACACCACTACCTCGATATTCGGATACGTTTGACGAAACACCGCGCCGAGGCACCCGCGGATATACTTCGCCCCGTCTTTTACGACAAGGCTAATGGAAACTAATGGGGAATTTGTGCTCATGTGATATACGCTCCGCAACTTTAATCGCACCTACAAACACTACAAACATTAAAAATGCGCGTTCATCGAAGAGCGCTGCATCGGTAAGACTGTATGCCAAAATCCAAAGGAGCGAAAGAATACTCAACCACGAAAAACTTCTCAAAAACTGATCGCGGGTATTGAGAAAGACAAGAAACGACCTCCGTAATAGTTCAAAAAGGAGAAGAAGGAAAACGATGAGCGCAGGAATCCCCATTTCGGCCGCAATATTTAAATAGAGGTTATGCGCCGAAGACCCCGCTTTTGCAAGAGATACATCTTGACCAAGCACCACTGGGAAATTCCCCACCCCAACTCCCAGTAGCGGATGCTCCGTAAGGGATTTGAAGGTCTGGGTCCAGATAAAAATTCTCCCCTCATTTGAAGTTTCTTCCGGATTAAAACTTGATTTAAATCGCGCAAAGAACGCCTTACGCTCCGGCGTCTTATCAATTTCTCCCCCGCCAGTAAATTGCGGGAGGGAAAAAAGGTATGATGCGAACGGAATGAGGAACACGAAGATAAGAAGCATTGATCCCGAAACACGCACAAGATTCTTATGTTTTTTACCTGCGATGAGGTAAAGAATGGTTACCATCATGGGGGATACCACGCTCAACCAAATGCCACGCGTACCGGTAAGAAGAATGAGAAATAAAAAGGAGGCAAGCCCCGCCACTGCGATAGCGAATGCATAATGCTGTGGGAGCCCCCGCCACGCGTGTTTCATGGAGAGGCTTCGCAGATCCACACGGTAGAGAACAAGTGCAAAGAAGATTGCAAGTCCCATGACAAGATAAATTGGGAATGAGTGGGAATCAGGAAATATTGAAAACACACGCAGCCGTAACCCCTCGCCGCCCAAGTAGGCAAACCAAGTATTGGAGTGATACACGATAGTTGACCAATTCGTCCCGTAGAACACCAGCTCCACATTTTTTGCCCAAAATGCTGCAAAGTGCATAAAATCCCATTTATAGGTAAGCCAAAGCTGAATATAGCCAATGCCCACCACGATACTAAGGGGAATGAGTATGTTTTTAAAGAGACGCTCAAGCGTCTCTTTGTTTTTCACCGTCGTAAGGATGACAGGATAGATCATCACCAAGTTCATAAAGTAGATCACACGCCGAAGGCCAGCGCCGAGATCCGCTGCCGCCAAAAGGGAGAGGATCATGAGACCGAAAAATATAATGACAAGCGCCTCAAAACGGTGCGCCTTCGCCCATAGGATAA
>CAYJUQ010000025.1:0-2475 GCA_964373425.1 uncultured Candidatus Saccharibacteria bacterium | reverse complement strand
ATAAGTTTTGCGCTCGAGCTGTATTCCTTCACTTGGGACCATTTTAATTGTGGCAAAAGCCACCGCAAAAAAAGGATGAAAACCGCTATCCTCCACATATTGAAAGAATCGAATGTTTCAGTGAGGGGAAGTGCAACAAAAAATGGGATGGAACGCGCAACGTACATCACCCCTTCTTCAGGGGGACTAAAAAGAAAGAAGAATACCAAAATTCCGGCAACAAAAAGAACTGCTTCGCGCGGCATAAATCCGAGAATCACGGAAAGCAACACCAAAAGATGCAGACTGAAAACAATATTGATGGACGTAAGCATGGTGTCTCGGCGTTTAGCGTGAAAGAAAAACATCGAGTGTTTCCTTGGCGGTTTTTCGCCAGGAGTAACGTGTTATGACCTCAGAGCCTCTTTGGATAAGATCGTTACGAAATGCTGCATTACTCGCTATGCGCTCGAAATACGAAAAGATAGCGTCGGAAGCTACAGGAAGCGGCACCATTGCGGGCCAGTCGGCACCCACAACCTCTTCTATCGCATCGGCTCTCGAGGTGAGCACCGGCTTCCCCACGCTCATCCCCTCAAGTACGGGAAGCCCAAACCCTTCATAATCAGAAAGGTATACGACCGCATCACTCCCATGATAAAGCGAAGTGAGATCGGCGTCATCCACCCAGTTAACGTGCAAAATCGCATCCCGTCCGAGATCCATATTCACCTTGCTGATGCGTTCGTCGATCTCGATTCTAGGCCGTGTGAGGTTTCTGCCGCAGATAAAAAATTGCCAATCTGGAAAGTCTCTTGCAATTCGTGAAAATGCTTCAATACATTCCGGGATATGACGCCGTCCAAAAATTGATCCAACAAAAAAGAAGTAGTGCTGGGTAAGGTTATATTTTACTCTCACTTGGCGCACCCCATCTTCATTTTTTTGTTCCTCGAATGTGCGGTCCGGCGCAAGGTAAATAACATGGATTTTCTCGGGGTTTACACCATACGCTCTCATGATCTCTCGCTTACTGAACTGGGAAATGGTGAGAATATACCGTGCATTTTTAGCTGCGTTTTTTGCAAGAAGGTGAAGCGGCAACCGATGTCTCGGTGAAAACCACTCCGGATGCACCTCGAATGCCACATCATGCAATACCACTGCCGCGTTTTTAGGACGATATGTATAGGGAAGCATGTAGAACGGGAAAAGGCATATATCAACTTTGTCGAGAGTCGCCGCAAACGGCAAAAGAAAGTTGTAATAGATCGTGAAGCTCTGCATGCCAAACGGTACACATAACACCTTCTTTATGAATTTTGGCCGGTTGAGAAACGCTTCGGGAGGAATGCTTTTTTGGAAATACAGGATAAATTCGGCATCTCCCGTCTCCATATCGGCCCACTCTCTTAGTAAATTTAAAAGGTACCGTCCGCGCGCGCCGGTACGAATTCCTTCAAGGCTATGCGCATCGATTCCAATCTTCATAAAAGAATTATGAAGCAAGAATCAGGAATTATGGAAATGAAACCGATTAGGTCCGATGTATCCCCTAATTCATAATTCATAATTCATGATTCACGCCTTCAATGGGCCGAATTTTCCCTTCCAAAAATCTAACAATCCCTGACGTATGAGTTGTGCTTCTTCGCGTTTTGCTGGCCAAATAATCTGCTTCATATACTGTTTGAGATACCAACGCCAGCATGCCCATACGTAAATGAGAAGCCTGAGGTATGGTGGGGCATGGAGACGTGCGGTAAGGAGTACATTCCGGATGTGATAGTACCAAACGACCGGATCCGGTAAACTTTCTGCACTCGCATGTATCTTATGGTACACTCTTGCGCGAGGCGCATACACAAGTGTATATCCTGCTTTTCCTATCTTAAGCGACCACTCCACATCTTCGTAGTAAAGAAAAAAACGCTCATCGAGCATCCCCACTTTTTCAATAACCTCGCGCTTCACCAACATACATGCACCAGTGATAAAATCAAGTTCTTCAGCCTGAGCCTGCCGAAGGGCTTCGCCATCAACTTTCTTATAGTCTTTTGGCGTGCTTCCCGCAAACCAGCTAAATTTTCCACCGCCCGCATGCCAAATGAGGCTGTGGTTATCATAAAAAAGAATTTTTGCGCCAACCGCGCCGATTCGCTGATCAGATCCCCCAACCGCTACCATCTCTTTTAAAAAATCTTTTTCAACAGTTGTATCGTTATTAAGAATGAGGACGTAATCGGCTCCATGTTCAAGCGCATACTTTATTCCAACATTGTTCCCTCCGCTAAATCCAAGATTTTCACTATTGCGGATCAGAATACGACGGGGGGGACTGTCCCCCCTAGGGGGGACAGTCCCCCCCGGGTCTCTCAGCCGCTCCACCGAATCGTCAGTCGATCCGTTATCTACCACCACAACCTCATAATCTGGGTAATCAAGATTCTTCAAAGATTCGAGACATTCGATTGTGTCTTTCCAGCCGTTCCAATT
>CAYJUQ010000024.1:0-11934 GCA_964373425.1 uncultured Candidatus Saccharibacteria bacterium | reverse complement strand
CATAATACGCAAGGTGCAGGAAAGATTTTAGTTCTTTGAAAGGAGAATAAAAGTGCGATTTGGTCGTTTGATTCTTTCTTTTATAGCGGCGTGGGGTGTGATGGCTCTCGTTGGTGTAGGTATTATTCTTTTCTTTGGGAATTGCGTTGGCGGGGACAAAACTATTCCACAAGAACCAGAACCATCTCCGTCCCCCGCAGTTTTTACCGGTACGACGCAAGAGAAGATTCTTTCAATCGCTGATTACGTAACGAAGAGTGCGGTCGGGCTTCTCGTCGTTTCCTATGCAGAAGCTCCTCCCCATTTCCGTGAATCAGGAGAGGTGCACTACGGCGTTCACTATAATGTATTTGTGACAAAGCGTGCAGATCTTTTGGCACCGACGGATACGACAAGGGTGATGCGGTTTGTCGGAGAACTCTTCCGTCTTACCACACTCAACGTTCTTGCGGGTGAGCCCACGTTCTCGCATATAGGCGTGCAGCTCTTTGACGCGAATGCATGGTTTTACGGCGGACACGAACGAGGCGCGGTGCGCATGTACATTGCGAATAAAGCAGACCTTGTATCTATTGATGATGACGCGTTTCCCGTCGTATGGCTCCAGGCTGCATCCGAAGATCGGGAAGTGATTGTGACGGTTGCGATGCTCCGATCTCTTCTCGACGAACTTGATAAAGCAAAAAATCAAAAGTAAATATCGTGTTGTATATAAAAACGAGCCTCGAAAGGGCTCGTTTTTATATTTCGTTATAGAGTAATAGTCCTAGAAGAATGCTGCAAAAAATTGGAATATAGATCGTACGAAATTACCAACAACTTGCAAGAGTGATGCGCCGCTTTGATATGTTGTTGGATATTCGTAGTTCGTTGGTGTGGGCGAAGGATATTCGCTTCCCGAAGGATAGAGGGGGGGTTGTTGGTAATCCGGGGAGGGTGATGGGTAGGTAGTAGTCCCCGAAGGACTTGGGTAGGTTGGGTACGGCTCTTGGTAGGGAGCTGTTTTAATTCCACATTCTTCTCGATGCGCGGGATCCGAGCAGTATAGTCTGCATTCTTCCGCAGTTTTACACCCTCCGGGTCCTGATGTTTCGTTTGGTTGAGTATATGTTGTTGGAGTTTCACATCCAGAAAATACCCCACCCTCATAAAGAGGAACTTGGCCTATGGGGCAGGTAGCAGAGTATGGTGATGGAGGGAGCGGTTCGCGCGGTGTTATGATTGGACCCGATTTTGGATATGTGCCTGGTTGGGGGTACTGACCTTCATCTTGCTCGGGGAATTCCCCCGGTGGCGGCATTGCCCCTTCAGAAATAATGCCTCTGTCTTTTGCAAATCGGAAACATTCTTCTTGGTGTGCGGGATCGGAGCAGAAATCTTTGCATTCTGCTTCACTTTTACACCCACCCGGGCCGCCCTGCATGAATCCTTGTTGTAGGGCTTGTGCATGCTCTTTTTCTTCCGGTTTCATAAAACCCATGCGGACCGCAAAATCCATGCACTCTTCTTGGTGTGCGGGATCTTTACAATAGGCTTCGCATTGATCTCTCCCGCGACATCCGCCGGGCCCCCCGTCTTTCATAGACACCCCCATTTTCTTTACTTGTTCTGCCTCTTCCGGTTTCATGAACCCCGCTTGTACAGAAAATTCTACGCACACGTCGATATGTGCAGGATCATTACAGAAATTCTCACATTCTGTTTTCCCTTTGCATCCGCCGGGTCCCGAAGTAATTCCCGCACGTACGAATTTCTTCGCCTCTTGGGCTTCTTCGGGTTTGAGCTCCCCGATTCGTACCGCAAAATCAACACATTCTTCAAAATGACTCACTTCATTGCAATACGTACGGCATTCTTCGCCATGACATCCGCCCGGTCCCCTGCCGCCGGTAAGCCGTGCCCTTCGCGCATCCTCTTTACTGACAAATCCATGTTGTTCTGCAAAGGCAATACATTCCTCAAAGTGACCTTGGTCTTCACAGTACGTTTCGCACGCTTTCTTCCCGCGGCATCCGCCGGGCCCCTGCCCACCCGTTTTTTTAAGCATCTCTACTTCTTCTTTTGAAATAAATCCCGCCTTTTCGGCAAAGCGCACGCACTCTTCAAAATGCCCCGGATCCTCACAGTATGCCTCGCACGAGGCCTTACCCTTACAGCCGCCAGGAAGCGTTGCGCCTTCCCTGAGCGCTTTTGCCACTTTTCTTGCCTCCTGGAGTTCACCCGGATCAAGGACATCATGCTTTTCTGCAAAGGCGATACACTCTTCTATATTCTTTTGATTTTCACAGTATGCCTTGCATTCTTTATCGCTTGTGCAGCCGCCCGGCCCCGACGAGACGTTTGCCTTCGCAATTATTTTTGCTTTGCGTGCATCTTCTTTCGAGATAAGGTTATGATTTTCTGCAAATTCAACACAGGCTTTGAAATTTTCAAGTTTGTCACAATATGCCCTGCACGCATCCTTACTTGCGCAGTTTCCAAGTTCGGGCACAGGGAATGTAATCGTTTCTTCTTGGGCATTCGTTGCGAGCACAACAATAAAGACTCCAATAAGGAGGCTTGCGGCAACGATAGTGAATGCAAGATTATATCGAAAAGCGGCCATAAGTGTTCTCACTATTCGAATGGATTCGTGTACCCTTCAAAGGGATTCGTGGGGGTCTCAAAGGGATTTGCGCTTGGAGCTCCCTCAAGTGGGTTCGAAACAACCTCTCCTGCGGTCGTCGTTGCTTCCTTTTTCCCCGCTTCTTTCCCCTTTCCGTATCCCTCGTCATAACCAACGGTTCTTCCGCGATCGAATCCCGCGACGTCCCCCGCAGTGTATCCCTTCTTAAGACCCATCCGATATCCCACATAGCTCCCGCCCAGTGCGACGAGAACGAGAATGACCACAACTAGGATGGATGTATTTTTTTGCATATTTCAATCGTAGCAAAAACAGCGACTCACCAAAAGAGAAGTTATCCACAAGGCACCCTTCACGCGTGATATGAAATACCCCTATACTAAACATAAGGATTAAGGAGGGATACTATGAGCGACTACAGTCATCTTAGACAGAAAATACGAGAGGTATTGGATTTCCCCACGCCCGGGATACGGTTTAAGGATATCACGCCGCTTCTTGAAGACCCACTATCGTTTAAAGAGGCGATTGATGCGCTTTCCGCCTCTTTTCTTGACGATCGTATCGATAAAGTAGTGGGGGTTGATGCGAGAGGGTTTTTGCTTGCCGCTCCCGTGGCGTATCTTTTAGGAGCGGGTATGGTGATTGTGCGAAAACGCGGGAAGCTTCCCCACAAAGTGATTCTTCAGGAGCATACCCTTGAATATGGGAAAGCAAGTCTTGAGATCCATGTGGATGCGATCAAAAAGGGTGAACGGGTACTTATCATCGATGATGTACTCGCAACTGGCGGCACTGCAGAAGCCGCGCTGAAGCTTGTGGAGGCGCTTGGCGGCGTTGTCGTTGGCCTCGGATTTCTCCTTGAACTTTCCAAACTCCACGGGAAGGAGAAATTCACCAACTATAAGGCCTACTCATTACTCACCTATTAACCAGAAAGAAATGCAGCCTACCCACGTCTTTCTATAAAAGGATGTGTTTGTGAGCGAGTGGTTTTATGCCAGGAGACCGAAACATCTTTAACGCTTTTCAAAAGAAAGGTCGACTCTCATTACTACTCTAGACATCGTCTCTTCATGATGAGGTGTCTAGAGAAAAAAATGAAATTACTCAGACTATTTTCGTCATTACTGGTCACCCCCCTTATTCTTTGGGGCGTAGTTTCGTATCCGGTTGGAGCAACTGAGCATCCCGCACAGCTCGTGCCCTCTCAAGATACCGCAGAGACGAACGGTACGAGTGGCGATGAAGACCTCGAGCAGTCAGAGGAGACGACCATCACCCCCGCCTCGATCACTCCTGATACCATGCTTCATTTCGTGATGCGGGTACGGTGGGGGAATGTAGAGGGCGAGGTGACGAATAAGGATGAGACGAACTTCGACGGGTCGGTGGCACTTACTAACACGGGTACAGGCGGTGGGCACGTATCGCTCATGCAGACGGAACAGTTCGAAACACACAATGCGACGGCAGATACGGTCACCTCTCGGAAAGACCCTGTTTCTTGGACATCCCTCATCTACGGTCATTGGGATGGCGTTCGGGTTTTGGTTTCCGCCCCCGCATCAGCGACGGTCACGACGACCACGACCCAGGGGAACGTGGTAAAGACCGTCGAAGAACTCTTCAAGGCGTCAGAACCCGTGGTCGTGGATGTGGGGGATGGCAGAGAGATTGTGCTGAAAATCCATCCCTTTCCGCACCGACATTTCTTTCTGAAAGTGCTCTGGGGGAAGGTCGATCGAGATACAGAAGCAACCGATAAGAAATATAACTTTTCAGGATCACTCGAGGTTTTACAGGGCGCAAAACTCAAGCTCATTAAGACCATCAGATTTGAGAATGCGTTCCGGTGCCTGAAACCCCTCCCGCTCGATCAGGAGTCAGTGAGAACGTGCGCGAGGCAACTCGATCGGGATCGGATCCTCAACCATTCGAAGTCTAAGATCGAATGGCAATCTTTAATTTATGGCGATGTTGACGGGATACTCGTGAGGGTAAACACCGATAAAGACGTGCGCCTCGTAAATACCGTAACGGTGAAGTTCCCGGAGTTCGGATACGAGAAGAGCTACTCGATGCTCGACCTTTTCCACAACCGAGTCACGAAAGACAGTATTTCGGTTGAGGGCGGAGAGGGTTACGGCGTCATGCTTGAGGTATGGCGTAAACCAGATCGATCACTCTTGAGGGCGAAAGGAAAGCCAGACGTGTTTGTGATTGAAGACGGGGAGAAAGAGAAAGTTCCTTCGCCAAATGCATTCTGGAAGCACGGCTTCAAGTGGGAGGATGTAGAAGAGGTTTCCGATGAGGAACTTGCAACGTACGCAGACGGAGGCACGCTCCCGTATCCCGACGGCACACTCCTTCAGGGGTCAGGACCCGGGGTATTCGTAGTAGCAGAAGGGAAGAAGCGACACTTCGTCTCTCCCCGTGCATTTGAGGGGAAAGGATACAGGTGGGGGCTCATCAATCGAGTTCCTGATAGCGAGCTTAATCTTCATGAGACGGGAACACCGGTTACTGAAAGCGATACCCTCCCCGAAGGGACACTCTTTAGGATTGAAGGTACTCCCACCGTGTGGAAGATAGAGAATGGGAAGCGACGACCGGTTCCGGGACTTGCAGTTTTCTACGCGCATAAGTTCGACTGGCAGAATGTTCTGGTGGTTGATCCGGTGGAGCAAGATACGTTTGCTGCGGGAGATCCGCTTATATACCCAGACGGGAGTTTACTTTCCGGACCCGATGGAAAGGTGTATCAAATTGATGATAGCAAAAAGCGTTGGATTCGGAGCGCGCTCGATTTCATGAAGGCAGGGTACGATTGGGAAGATATCATCACCGTAGCACCGCAGGACCTCGCACGTCATGAGTATGGATCAGACGTGAAGGGAGACGATGTCGAATAGGCGATTTAGGTCAATGAAAATGGAACGAGCTCCGATAAATCGGAGCTCGTTTCGTTTTCATTGAAAATTAGCAATAGTATGGTAGCATTAAGTATTAGTTGCGGTGGGGTGCCGGAGTGGTTGAACGGGACGGTTTCGAAAACCGTTATATCCGCAAGGGTATCGGAGGTTCGAATCCTCCTCCCACCGCAGAAAACATTTTTTATCGAGAGGCCGCGTCTTTGATTCACCTTCTGGATATTATATTAGAATCATGAGAGAAAAATCATCGCAAGAAGCAGGGGGGTTAGAAACTGCAATGACCGCTGTAGATGTCATCAATCTGTATACTAAGTTAGATGACCTAGAGGTTGAAATTTGGATTGACGGTGGTTGGGGCGTTGATGCGTTACTTGGTGACCAGACCCGCCCCCACAAAGATTTGGACATAGTTATTCAGGAAAAAGATGTACCAAAGCTCCGTGAGTTGCTTAAGGCACGTGGGTATAAAGATGTGGAACGAGACGATACGAAACCATGGAATTTTGTTTTAGGTGATGCGAGTGGCCACGAGATAGATGTGCATGTCATTGTTTTCGATGCCGAAGGAAACGGTCGTTACGGACCCATAGAAAAAGGGGTGATGTATCCAGCCGACTCACTTACCGGAACCGGAACAATAGATGGTCATACCGTAAAATGTATTTCAGCAGAGTGGACGATTAAATTTCATAGCGGCTACGCACGTAAAGATCAGGACGTTAAAGATATTGCTGCCCTATGTGATCGGTTTGGCATAGAGTATCCAGAAGAATATGCTAAGACTCACGTATCTCAAGATTGAGTGCTCGCGAGAATTTTATTAACTCTTCTTATGTTTCGTCTTCCCGGGCATTGAGCTCAAGTTGCCAGAAGAACTAATAGATTTTATGAGCGACTTTTTTAAATTTTTTGCTGGAAATGAGGGATTGGTATTCCTCTTTTTTGCTGTGTGGCTCGCGGTGTTAACCGCCATACTTTTCTTTTTTGTTGCCATAATGAAGAAACGTTTTGATCGAATTTTTTCGGGGAAAGGCGCTGCTGACCTTGAAGAAGTATTTGCGCGTCAAATCGAGCTTACGCAAAAGATGAAAAAAGACATCGCACAGCTTTTTGAAGATACGCGTACGCTGCGGATGCTTGCAACAAAAAGTATACAGAAAGCGGGCGTGGTGCGATTCAACCCATTCGGCGATACCGGAGGAGATCAGAGCTTTGCTATTGCGCTCCTTGATCTTGAGGATAATGGTGTGGTGCTCTCAAGTCTCCACAGCCGCGAAGGCACACGTATCTACGCAAAACCAATTGAGAAAGGAAAATCAATCAAGTACCCCCTTTCCGATGAAGAACAGGCAGCTATACGAAAGGCGATTGGTGAGAATGGATAATACCGTATTTTTCATCTCATATTATGACTGCGAAAAAAAACCAATCGAAAACAGGCATTGTGAAGCCACCCGTTGTGGTGGTGTTGGGGCATGTTGACCATGGGAAAACAAAGCTCCTTGACTATATTCGTAAGGCAAACGTCACCGCGGAAGAGGCGGGCGGCATTACCCAGCATATCGGCGCATATGAGATCGAACATAATGGTAAAAAAATCACCTTCATTGATACCCCCGGACATGAAGCATTCTCACATATCCGTTCACGCGGCGCCAAGGCCGCAGATATCGCGATTTTAGTTATCGCATCCGAGGAAGGGGTCAAGCCGCAAACGAAAGAAGCGATTATACATGCACGCGAAGCAGGTCTTCCTCTCATCGTCGCCTTCAACAAAATTGACAAACCAGAAGCGAATCCGGAGAAGGTGAAGCGAGAACTTGCTGAATTGGAAGTGTGTGTGGAGAGTCTCGGTGGCGACGTTCCGAGTGTGAATATTTCCGCAAAAGAAGGAATGGGCGTGAATGATCTTCTCGAGATGGTTCTTCTTGTCGCCGAGCTTCACGACTTCCGTGCCGATCCCACAGGACCCGCAAATGGGGTTATTCTTGAGTCGCATCTCGATTCACAACGCGGCCCTACCGCAAGCCTCCTTGTTACCTCCGGCACCCTAAGTAAGCTCGATTGGCTTTGGGTCGGAAGAAACTACGGACGCGTGAAAGCCATGGAAAACTTCCTTGGCGTGCCAATTGTAAGAGCCCTCCCTTCCGCGCCAGCGGTAATCACCGGACTCCTCGAGGTGAGTGCAGTTGGCGAGCGATTCCAGGTGGTCTCAAGTGAAGACGAGGCTCGAATGTACGCCGAGAAAGAAAGGGGCGCACCGCGCACTCAAGATGTAGTGGCAGAGAGTCCGGCAGGAACCGGAGATAAGGGGGACATGAAGACGTTCTTCGTCATTCTGAAAGCCGATGTGTTGAGTTCACTTGAGGCAATAGATGCCGAATTAAAAAAAATTACCTCACCGGAGGTAAAAATCCGGATCATCCGGAAAGATGTTGGCGCGGTGGACGAAGATGACGTGAAGCTCGCGGGATCCACCGGCGCAACTATATTTGGATTTCATATGAAGGTCCCCGCGCATCTTCACGAGACGGCAAAACGTCTTCAGGTTCGGATTATTGCCTCCGACATTATTTATGAGCTTACCGCAAAGATAAGAGAGGAGACATCGAAGTTGCTCTCTCCGGTTATTACCCGTACTCAAGTGGGGCGTCTTAAAATACTCGCCGTGTTTCGGAAAGAATCATCCTCTCGTTTGGTCGTGGGCGGGAAGGTATTATCGGGGAAGGTGCGGAAGGGCGCTCAATTTCGTCTTATGCGTGGCGGAGAAGAAGTCGCTTTCGGCAAGGTTCTTCAATTACAGCGCCAGAAAAAGGATACGGATGAAGTATCAACCGGAGAGGAATGCGGGCTCATGGTGGAATCGAGCGAAAGTATTGCAGTAGGAGATACACTCGAGTTTTTTGAAGAAACACGAACGCGAAGATCACTCTGAGGAAATTTTCATGATATCTTCTCCCGCCTCCCAATTTAGCTCGGTGTTTAAGGAAGCATTCCGTGCCGTTACCGGATCGAAGTGTATCCTTCTTGCCACCCATGAGCATCCCGACGCCGATGGGCTTGGCTCGATGCTTGCCGTGCACGCATTTTTAAAAGAACGGGGCGTAATGAGTATCCCATTTTGCAAAGACCCGCCGAGCGATAAGCTTACTTTTTTTCCCCATATTAACGATCTTCGTCAAACGATACCCTCACGTTTCTACGATGCAATCTTCGGGTTCGATTACGGCGATACAAGACGTCTTGGGATACCCGAAGAGGTGATCGCGCGCACCCCCCTCTTTATTACCTTTGATCACCATCTCGTGGGAGAAACACGAGGAGACATTAAAGTTGTTGATGCGGCATTTTCTTCAACGTCAGAGATTGTGTATTGGTTTTTCAAGGAGAATGACGTTGCGATTGATCGTGATATCGCCATTCTTATCCTTTCCGGGATCATCGCTGATACGGGCGGGTTTAAGCATATCACCACCACCCCGACTGTTTTCGAAATCGCAGGAGAGCTCTTGGGGACCGGGATTTTACCTTCAAAGATAATCTCGTCTATTCTTGCGGAGCGAGGTGATCGCCTTTTTCCCATTTGGGGGAGGGTCCTTGCGCGCCTTAAGAAACATGATTCGATCGATATGGCGTTTAGTTTTGTGTTACAAGAAGACTTTAAAGAGTTGGGGGCAACGTTCGATGATGTGAGCGGTGTGATTGCACTCATAAACACGGTATCTGATGCCAGATTTTCCCTTCTTCTCGTTGAGGAAGTAGGGGGGAGAGTGAAGGGATCACTTCGATCAGAGCGTTACAAAGGGGTTGATGTTGCGGAAATTGCCAAAGTCTTTGGCGGCGGAGGGCATAAGTACGCGGCAGGATTTACCCGAGAAGGGGGGATCGAGAGTGTGCTTAAGGAGGTTGAGGAGAACCTTGGTAAAAGGAGCGATGTCATGATATAATATGTTTTAGTTCGGGGCCACGTGGCGGAGTGGTTACGCAGCGGTCTGCAAAACCGCGTACGCCGGTTCAATTCCGGCCGTGGCCTTCCACAGAAGCAGAATCAAGTTAACAAATTTAGATACGCTTTACGGGTGAGACCCTTGCCGCGGTGGCGGAATTGGTAGACGCTGCAGACTTAAAATCTGCTGGGAGCACATCCCATGAGAGTTCGAGTCTCTCCCGCGGCACCACCTAATTCGTCCCCACGGGGGCGATTTATTTTGATGGTATACTAATGTGGTATGGAGGAAAACTTTGTATTGTTTTTCGGAACTATCATCGCCGCAAGTTTCGGTACGATCACCGGGTTTGGCGTCGCAACGCTTCTCATGCCGTTTGCGGCGTTTTTTCTTGGGTTCCGGGAGGCGCTTCTTTTTGTGGCGCTCGTGCATTTTGCCGCCGCCCTCTCGCGTCTTTGGGTGTTTCGGAGGGGGCTTGATTGGGGGCTCGTGATTCATTTTGCAATTCCAAACGTGCTTTTTGCCGCGATCGGCGCATTTTTTGCAACCCACTTACCAATAGAAGTGTTGCGGAAAGTTTTTGCAGGCGCTCTCTTTTTCTACTCGATTTTTGGATTTTTTCGTCCTCAATTCACGCTCCCCGCAACCCGTCCTGTCTTTTGGGGTGGGGGAGTGCTTACGGGGTTAAGCGCAGGGCTTGTGGGGATGGGGGGCGCAATCCGGAGTGCGATTCTTGCCTCAACCCCCATTTCAAAAGAGCAGTACCTCGCGGCATCCGGCGCTATTCCGGTGATTGCAGAATTTGGAAGAACCGGCGTCTATCTTTTACGGGGGGTGCGACTCGAGAAAGATTTCGTCTTACTCCTTCCCATTCTTGCTTTTACCGCCTACATAGTGGTGCTCCTCACTGAGAAATTTGTACGGCATGTCCCCCCAGCTCCGTTTAAGTTCATAATATTTCTTGCACTCATGGGTGTTGCCGTATATTTCTTTTTTGCGTAGGCGTCAGCGGTTCTTGACAAAATTTTATATTCACGCTATAATAGAGGCATACACCAACAGTTCTTTTGAATACACCCTTAAGGAGGGGTTTGATGAGACGAATTCTGTGTTCCGTTATACTAGTCAGCCTTCTGGGGCTTGGCATCTTTCTTGCCATTGTCGCATCCCATGCACGGGATGAGGCACGTGAGGCAACACGCGAGCTTACCGAAACAAAAGCACATCTCCGCGCCACCCAGCAGCAGCGTGACAAGCGAGATCTTTTTATCGAGGATCTACGAAACGACCTTCGTATTGGAAGCAATGTTGAGGGGATTCTCCGGTCACGTATCGACCACATCCTTGGACGTTTGAGCGAGGCGAACAACGCCCCCCACACCCCCACGCAGTCTTCTCCTTGGGAGCGATTGCAGGCCTACCTTGACGCGCTCAATCGGGAAGACTATGAGATGGTCTACGACGAGTTCCTCCCCCCCTATTACCGGGAGAATTGCGAGCGAACACGATTTATCACAGCGTATAAATTCGCAAGGCCGAAGGTGGCAACGGTCGCGTTCGTTGACGAGGCCACCGGTCTCGGGCGAGCGATCGTATGGTTTACCACCGGGTACGAGACGCTCGATACCTATCAGGTGTTCGTAAGGGAAGAAGGGGAGTGGCTTCTCTACGTTGATCGTTTCGCGAAATGCTGACGACACAAAGACCCATCGCACGATGGGTCTTTCCTTTAATAAAAAATCTCCCATAAGGAGAACCATACAAAAACAAACGATATCTTTCTCAATATCTATAGCGCATGCCCACTCGTCTATCAAGACCGCGAGTGGCTAGAGCGCGACAACGGTAAATACAAGGAGTACCACCGTCGTGAAGACCGTTTGGAGTGTAACGAAGTCCATACATCTTTATTATACCATAGGGAGAGGCGTGGGCAAAGCACCAGAAATCAAGCACGAGCGGGAAACGTAAAAAGCCATTCTTGACAGAATGGCTTTACCACAATTTATTGACTCGTTTTCGCTGTTTTTTCTTTGAAAACTCTAAGTACTGTTTGAATAGCTCCTTCGGTAAGCCCATATGCAACACCGCATTTCCTACATATCTTGGGCCCCCAAGATTCTAACCCGCTTCTGATAGTGCTTTCACTTTCATACCGTGTTTCAAGATCTACCAGATCGCATCCGGGTTGCTCCGTGCCACAAATCGGGCATTCGATGTCTGCATGATACACCACTTTGTGTGTCTTATAATGACTGCCATCAGAATACTCGCCTCGGATGATATGGGAAAGCATCCTTTTCCTCCTTGTTCGTAAGGAACTGCCTTGATGGATGGACCGGCTTTTTATGCTTGGAGACGGAAGACTGCAATTTTTGTCTTGCGTTTTTGGTAGAGTGCGATTGCATATCCTAACGCATCCAGG
>CAYJUQ010000023.1:4311-12100 GCA_964373425.1 uncultured Candidatus Saccharibacteria bacterium | reverse complement strand
CGAATCCCTCCGGGCGCGTATCAAATACAAGAGTTCGGGGAGATAAAATATATGCAACCGCTGACACTCATTTACGATGGTGCCTGTGGCTTCTGTGTTGGGTGGGTAGAGTGGGTGAAGAAACGCGATAAAAAAGGCATATTTATCTACCTAACCTGCCAGTCTCAAGAACGGGCGAATCAGTTTCCTGATATTCAAGAAACTGAATGCCTTGAAGCGATGTATCTTGTGACCCCTGAAGGGCAGAAATTTGCAGGCGCTGATGCGCTCCCGAAAATTTTCAAGGAACTGCCGGGATGGAAGGTGGTTGGTCTTCTCCTTTCTCTTCCTGGAATCAGTATTATTACTTGGCCTGTGTACGGAGTGATTGCCAAAAATCGTTACCGATTCGGCTGTGATTCACATACGTGTAGCATAAAATAGGAGATTTGTTATGCCCACACTCAAGTGCTTTGGTACCGCAGGTTATCACCCGAACGAGAAACGGGAGACGGTCTGTGCCTTTATACCTGAATACGGCATTGTGCTTGATGCGGGAACCGGATTTTACCGATTGCGAGGCCAACTTACGACACCGCACCTCGATATCTTCCTCTCGCACCTGCATCTTGATCATTCAATTGGGACCACGTATCTCATTGATGTCCTCTGGGGCACTGATATCAAAGACGTTACCATCTTCGGCCTTACCGAACATCTTGAGTACCTTGAAAATAAGCTTTTTGGGAGCTACCTCTTCCCGGTTGCCTTCGGGAAAGAACACTTCCCGTATCGGCTCTCCCCTATTGACCCTCCGAGCGACTTCACGCGTCGGGGAGTGAGAATTATCACGCAAAGACTCACCCACCCGGGATCGTCAGTGGGATACCGACTTGAATTGCCTCACGGTAACACACTCGCATATATAAGCGATACCACCCAGTCTGAAGACTATCTCGAGCTTGTGAAAGGCGTTGATGTGCTCATTCATGAGTGTAATTTCCCTGACGGATGGGAAGAACATGCAAGAAAAACCGGCCATTCCTGGACGTCCGGCGTTGCGCGTCTTGCAAAAAAGGCGGGTGTAAAACAGCTTGTTCTCACGCACTTCAACCCGCTTGATGATAGCAAAGATCCAACGCATCAGGATGGGGCAGAAGAAACATTCCCGAATACCATTATCGCAGAAGATGGTATGGAAGTCTCATTTTAAGAATGTTGTAAGTATAGAAATATTAAAAACCTTGCGGGCAACACACAGGGTTTTTGACTTGCAAGATATTGAAAAATATGGTAAAAGGGGGGATATGTTTCACGTGAACGATTTTATGGGGGTGTTGCATGTAAAACTTTATGGTTTCATGTGAAACATTCTTCCACTCATGGCCCCCCTGCTACCGCCCTTCACTCGGTTCAGGGCTTCGAAAGGGCCATCCTTCGTCAAGACGTCGGATGGCAAGCACGCATCCTTAGCCATATTGTTTATCCATCCGTAGCTTTAGCGAAGGAGGACTCTTCCGAAGTCCTGCATCTTGTTATCAAGGTGCAGGGCGGAGGAAAGCCGCCCATAGCTCAACTGGCAGAGCAGCTCCCTCTTAAGGAGACGGTTCCAGGTTCGATTCCTGGTGGGCGGACAAATTGTTCTTTACCATCAAAGGAGTGGGGCATGAACGAATACAATTTCGATCAGCTTTTTGCAGAAATAGATATGTTCCTGCGCATGAAGCGCATGACGCTCCAAGAAATCGCGGGTCAAAAGAAACTTAATTTCTGCCTGCAAACTATCACGCATCGGGTACTCGAACAATTTGGTACGTATGCGGTCTTTTATTCCGTACGATATGGCGTTATGAGGCAAGCATTTGATGAAGACTCAATCAGGGTCGAGACCCTACTCCAGCATGGCGATACACTCATCCACGCCTATTATGTAGAGCCAACACGGGGACCGATAACTGTCTCTACCGCAAAAGTTGTGGCGTTTGACGAAACCGGTTCCATACCTCAAAAACTCTTCCATCTCTGGCCTACAACCCTTACAAATCTCGCCATAAAACCTGAGGATATCACCGATATTACGGACGAACGGATTATCTTGCAATAACCGGGAGGGTACATTGAAAACGCTCTTTACTGACCTTGGTGATGTGATTATTTTCTATGATGGCGATGGTTTCTGCAGGCTTTTGGGAAACTATTGTCCAGTTGACCAGAAAACGCTTAGGCGTGTCATGCGGATACACTTGCACCATGCGCATGTGGGACGGATTGGTTCGGGGAAAATGGTGGAACGCATCATGCGTGACTGCGGATTTGTGGGGACACGCACGGATTTCATAAGGATTTTCCACGTATTCTGGAGACTCAACCAGAAATACGTTTCCTTCCTTAAGGAATGGAAACAGCAAGGAAACGAACTTTATCTTATCTCCAACATCCAACGGATGAGCTGGGAGCACTGCAACATCACCTATCCGGATGTATGGACGCTTTTCGACGGACTTTTTCTCTCGTACCGCATGGGTCTCGTAAAGCCAAATAAAGCGATCTACGAACGGGCGCTCAAAAAAGCAGGGGCAGTACCTTCGGATGCGATCTTTGTTGATGACCGGATGGAAAACGTGGAAGCCGCAGGACGCCTTGGCATGGCGGCGTGGTGTTACCGGGAGGAAACACACGCAGACTTTGTCACTTTTATCATGAATGTTGTCTCTATTCAAGAACGAAAGGGAGGAACTGTATGAGAAAATATCTTGCGGCCCTCGTGGTCTCACCGATTCGACGCCGGATAGCCGATTGGTGGGAGAAAGAAAAGGAAATCCCTTTCAACCAAGAAATGCTTGAAGGACTTTCGTGGATGTGGTGGGCAACGGGGATTACTACCATCGCCCCTTCCCTCTATATGTCGCAGGTAAGTATTAAATGGCTTTGGCTTTTTGGGGGGCCGATGATCTTTGCAACAGCACTTATCGCCGCATTCCACATCATAGGTATAATAAAAGAAACCATACAGAAAGAATGATACCCATAAACTGCGTCAGCTGACGCAGTTTTTCTTATACAAAAGATCTATAAATATGGTAGAATATAAAGGGTATTAAACCCTTTGTTACGCCGTCGCTCGGACAAAATGAAAATAAATTTTCATTTTGCTCCTCGCTAGGCGTAATAAACAGTGGATCCTTTTATCTTCGTCACCTATTTTATCTGGCACTATACGACTGCGGTGAAAAACCTCCTTCAAATCTGGGGGAATTTTTTGCGTTTCTTCTGGCATTTCTTTTCAGCGCCGCTTCTTTTAAGCTCGTACCTCGCGCCATGGCACGGCATCCTCACCGAACGAAAACCCGGCCTTGCGGCGGAAGATATCGGGAAAAGAGTATTCGATAACACCGTATCTCGGGTACTCGGCGCCCTCATGAGATCTTTTATCCTCGGCGCGTGGCTTGCCGTCGAACTTTTCGTAATCGCTTCTGGAACGCTTATCCTCGTGGGATGGCTCTTCATGCCGCTCATTATTTTTATAAGTTTCTTCTACGGATTACTCCGTATGTTTACGGGATAGTAGCCATGTTAACCGTCAACCTCAAAACTACATATGGATACAAGGCGCTTGCATTTGAAGCGTACCTCTCTTCACGGCTTATTGATGTTACCCGCATTGGCACAATATTTCTTGCGATTGTCACTGCCTTTCTTTTCCTTTTCTCGCGCGTTGGCATCGCGATACCGCCCGCGCTGGGTGACCGTGCCCTTGGCCTCTTTTTCATGGCATTCTCCATTGGTTTTGCAAGCTCTTTGTGGCTCATTTTTATCGAGTATATAAAACACTATCCTGCCCCATTTCCGCTAAAACGTGCGCTAGAAGACCCCCAAGCACGCTATAACCTTGCAGATTGGTTTGGCTCCCGAATTCTTGGAATACTCGTAAGAATTAGCTATGAAGGTACGAGCAGAGCGGCGTTCCTCAAGGCGCTGATCTCAACAAACGAGGCAAAGAACGTGTTTAATCGTCTTGGGATACAACATACGGATCTTGAAAAGAAACTTGAAATGATAGGAGATACAGATGAAAAGGAGAAATCGCTAGGCGAGGTATTGCTCGAGGCGGGGCGGATCACCGGGAACTGGGGCCATGAAAAAATTGAGGTGGGGGAGTGCTTGAGTGCGCTTGCAAAACGGGTGAGACCGTTTGAGGAATTTCTTTTTGAACGTGAGCTTGAGGTGAGTGACGTGGAAAATGTTGCGATCTGGCAGGAACGAGTGCGAGACCGCGAAGAACGCCTCAAAAAATTCTGGACGTGGGAGAACCTCGCCCGCATCCCCGGCCTCGCAAAAGATTGGGCAACAAGCTATACCTTCACGCTCGAGCGCTTCTCCCGCGATCTCATCGAGAAAGCCGCGGAAGGCGCATGGCAAGGGCTTGAGCTCATCGGCCATAGGGAAGAAATTGAACAAATGGAGCGGGTGCTTGCAAGTTCAGGGGAGAAGAATGTGCTACTCATTGGAGAGCCGGGGAGCGGGCGACGAACCGTGATCGTGGGACTTGCCAATCTCATCGCGAGCGGACGAGTTGTCCCAGAACTCGAACACAAACGCCTCGTGGAACTTGACCTTAATGCGCTCCTTGCGGGCGCCGAAACAGTGCCCGCAATGCAGGAACGATTGATCACCGTATGTAATGAAGCAGTTCGCGCAAAAAATGTGATATTGGTAATCAATGAATTTGATAATTTTATCGGAAAGGCATTCGCGCCGGGAAAAATTGATATTTCAGGCATCCTTGGCCAATACTTCGACTCAAAATACTTCCAGGTGGTGGGTGTTTCTGACTATAGTGGCTTCCATCGATACCTCGAGCCAAACGCGCTCATCATGCGCTCGTTCGAACGTGTAGAAATAAAAGAGCCGAACCTCAATGAGACTATTCTCATACTTGAAGAAGCGGCACCGTTCCTTGAAAAACGTGCGGGTGTTGTCCTTAGCTACGCAACTATCCGTGAAGTAGCTAAAAAAGCATCTACATATCTTGAGGAACCCGCAATGCCAGAACGCGCGATCCAGCTTCTTGATGAAGTGACAGTTTTTTCGGCACACCAAGGAAAAGGGGGTATAGTAGAACCTGCCGCCATAGATGCGGTCATCACCCAAAAAACAGGGGTCCCTATCGGAAAAATGGCAGAAAAAGAAAAGGACGTGCTCATCAATCTCGAGGACAGGCTCCATACACGCCTCGTTGATCAAGAAGAGGCAATCGCAACAATCGCCTCTTCCATGCGCCGCGCCCGTACGGGTATCACCAGTATGAAGCGCCCCATAGGATCGTTTCTCTTCCTTGGACCAACTGGGGTTGGGAAAACAGAAACCGCGAAAGCCCTCGCGAGTGTGTACTTCGGTGCTGAGGGCCGGATGCTCCGCTTTGATATGTCAGAATACCAGCAACAAGATGATCTCAAAAGACTTATAGGATCGTTTGAGCGGGGAGAGCCGGGGAAACTTGCAAATGCGCTCCGCGAACAGCCATTCTCGCTTGTCCTCTTCGATGAGTTTGAAAAAGCGCATCCCGATATTTTGAATCTTTTCCTCCAAATCTTTGATGAGGGCGGTTTCACTGATGCCTTCGGTAAGAAGGTGAATGCTACCCATGCAATCATCATCGCCACATCAAACGCAGGGGCAAACCTTATACGAGAATATATCGAAGCGGGGGTTGACCCCGCAAATATGAAGGAAAAAATTATCGATTGGACCCAATCAAATGGCATCTTTAAAACAGAACTCCTCAACCGCTTTGATGCCATTGTCATCTATCGACCGCTCGCGAAAACACAGCTTCTGGAAATTGCACGTCTCATGCTTGAAGATTTGGCGAAACGCCTTGAAGAAAAAGATCTCACCCTCGTCATGACCCCGCAGCTTCAAGAATGGGTAGTGGAACATGGCTACAAGCAGGAGTTTGGCGCACGCCCTATGCGGCGGGTAATCCAAGATGTGATTGAAGACCGCATCGCGAAAAAAATACTTACCGGGGAGCTGAAACGAGGAGCAAAAATCGAGCTTACCCCGGAAGAACTCCGGTAAATCGGGGGCAAACCTTGCAGATGCTGGTGTTTCGTACTAGGATATGCATAGGCCCGTTCTTTAAAATATCTGGAGGATGCCATGGGAATTCCGAGTGTGCCAACGACAGTCACAAAAAAGCTCTTTAATGAACTCCCGCAAAGCCCCCAAGAGATCGAAACCTACACGAATCGGTGGCTCGCGGCGATTGCGGTGAAAAGCCCGCCATTAAGTCATTTCCTCGAAGTCTTTCAAAAAGAGTCCCAAAAGAACGTGATTGAAGACCAGTGGAGCCCCGTGATGGGCATTCTCGTCTGGCGATCGTTCCAAGACGTCATGCGTGACACGATGCCAGGGGTCACAAACGATGTTATCCTCGCCCTCCTTACCGACGCAAATCAGGCAATTCACAAAGGCGAGAAGGGGATACAATATTTCATAAACGAAAAGCTTCTTGAGATGAATAGGGATAATCCTGCGCTCGTACGACTCCTTGAGGATGTCCTCGCCGCAAAAGTGCCGATTCTCTACCGACGGAAAGTGATGATGAGCGCGGTATATACCTATCAGCTTATCGCCAATAAAATCGCGGATGATGAGCTTGAAGCGAAGCTCTACCCCTAAACACGTAGACGTGGTCAACAAAAACTCGCGTACTGATACGCGAGTTTTTCTTTTTTGTATTGCCAACTCATTATTATTTCCGGTGGAATTTCTTGTGAATCCCACTCAGTTCCCGATCGGTAATATGGGTGTAGATTTGCGTGGTCGAGATATTCGCGTGCCCTAAAAGGAGTTGTACCGCCCGAAGATCAGCGCCGTTTCGAAGGAGATCGGTGCCAAACGAATGGCGAAGCGTATGGGGTGTTACCTTCTTCGCGAGACCCGCCTTTATCGCGTGCTTCCGCACGATCCGTTCAACTGACCGGGGAGTGAGTCTGGGGTTGTAATCCCTATCGGATGTGTCTTTCGCCGCAACTTGCCCACTTCTGGAACGGGGGATCCGCACAAAGAGCGCGGGTTCGGGATCAGTGCGCTTCTCAAGGTATGTTTTAATCGAGGTTTTAGCGGAATCAGAAATGAACACTACCCTCAACTTATCTCCCTTTCCGCGCACAGAAAATTCACCGCGCTCAAGATTGACAAGATCACGATCAAGGCCGCAAAGCTCCGATACGCGAAGCCCCGTGGAGAAGAGAAGCTCGAGAATAGCCCGATCGCGAAGCGCTCTCGGGTCAACTCCCTCCGGTGCTTTCAAAAGTCGTTCCACCTCGTCTCGCTCCAAGAAATCTACTTCGCGTTCCGGCGCTTTCCCCAGTTCAATCTTCTCTGCGGCAAGCGTCTCTACATCACGTTTCGCAAGATACTTGAGGAATCCTCGGAGTGCAATGACGTGATAATTCTGGGTAATCTTTTTCAGCTCCTTCCCCCTTGCATCTTTTACGCGATTGAGATAGAGTCTGTATTTGCGCACAACTTCAAGGGTAAGATCTTCCGGGTTTTCGATCCGCGCCCACGAGAGAAACCGATCAAGGTAGTGATCATAGTTTTCGACTGTTTTTGGGCTCCGGTTTTTCTCGATCTCGAGGTGCTCTAGAAACTGTTTTTTATATTCCTTAAGCATTCCGCTTATAATTGTACGACATTTCCGAAGTTGCGGCGAGCGCCCGTCTTGTTGTTGCGTTTCTTACCTTGTTGTATAATAGAACTATGTTACGACAAAAAGAAAAAGTGAAGATTATCAATCAAT
>CAYJUQ010000023.1:0-4211 GCA_964373425.1 uncultured Candidatus Saccharibacteria bacterium | reverse complement strand
TTGTATAATAGAACTATGTTACGACAAAAAGAAAAAGTGAAGATTATCAATCAATTCAAACGCCACGAACACGACACGGGGTCTATTGAGGTGCAGGTCGGGCTTCTCACTGAAGAGATCACCCGCCTCACCAAACACTTAAAAGGCCACCCGAAGGACAACAGTTCCCGCCGGGGGCTTTTAAAGATGGTGGGGAAACGAAAAAAACTCCTTGACTACCTTTTGCGAGAAGCACCGAAAGTTCACAGCAAAGTGACAAAGGCGCTTGGATTAAAAAAAATGAAGAGTTCGGCATGACGGTTATCAAACACAAAGAACAACGGGTAGGAGTATTTATTGATGTTCAGAATCTTTACCATTCTGCAAAGAATCTCTACCATGCGAGAGTGAACTTTCGAGAAGTGTTGAAGAAAGCGGCTGCGGGCCGGAAGCTCATCCGCGCGATTGCCTATGTCATCAGCACGGAAAGCGGAGAGGAGCGGCAATTTTTTGAAGCACTCACGCGCCTTGGCATCGAGACAAAAACAAAGCCCTTAAAAACATTCTATGGAGGCCTCAAAAAAGCTGACTGGGATGTGGGGGTAGCGGTTGATGCGATTCGGATGGCGGGCTTTCTCGACGTAATTGTGATTGTGAGTGGCGATGGCGACTTTGCGCCGCTTGTTGAATACCTCAAGAATCAAGGACGGCAAGTCGAAGTGATCGCCTTTGGCCGCAGCGCCTCATCGGACGTCAAGAAAATCGCCGATGACTTCGTAGACCTCGACGAAGAGGCAGAACAATATTTGCTTAAAAGATAAAATCAAAAAGGTGCTGGTCCCCAGACAGATAGAGTAACCTGTGTTACCCTAGTGTCTGCGGATCAGTGGCTAAAAAACGAATGGAAAACCGTACATTTGAGACGGAAATCGGAGGGCAAAAAATAAGCGTGGAGCTCACCTCGCTCACGGAACAAGCGAATGGTTCCACCATCGTACGACAGGGCGACACCGTGGTGCTCGCAACGGCAGTGCTTGGCAAGCGTCCCCGTGAAGGAGGGGATTTTTTCCCTTTGATGGTGGATTATGAAGAGAAGCACTATGCCGCGGGCCGCATCATTGGATCGCGCTTCTTTAAGCGCGAAACTCGGCCTACCGAGGAAGCGATCCTTGTCGCGCGCCTTATCGACAGGACCATCCGGCCGCGCTTCAACCAGCAAATCAGGCATGATGTGCAGGTGGTGATAACTGTCCTTTCCCTTGACGATAAAAACGATCCGGACATTCCCGCGCTCCTTGCCGCATCCTCGGCGGTGCTCATTTCGGATATCCCATGGGATGGACCGATCGCGGGAGTAAGAGTGGGGAAAATAGGAGAGGGGCTTAAAGTGAACCCGACCTTTGAAGAACGGGCGGTAGGATCCCTTGACCTTGTCGTTGCAGGCACCGAAGAACGGATTAACATGCTGGAGGGCAGTGCCCAGGAAATTCCGGAAGATGAGTTCCTTGCTGCAATTGACTTCACACGACCCTATATCCAAGAGCTTATTCGCTTCCAAAAAGATATCGCGGCGGCGGTAAAACCAGTGAAGAAAGCGTTGCCGCTTGTGGAGCCCGATGAGAAATTCAAGAAAGAACTAAAAGAAATCTATGGACGGGCACTCGAAGAAGCGCTTTTTGGGAAGAACAAAAAACAGGAACGCATGAGTGAGGTAAATATCTTAAAAGAACGGGTACTTGAGGAGACGGCCACGCACCACCCACAAGATCAAATAAAAATCAAGCATGCGGCGTTGTGCTTCGAAGAACTCGTTGATGAAACAGTCCATCGCAAGGCGATTGAGGAGAATCTCCGCGTTGACGGCCGCGCCATGGACGAATTGCGGCCGCTTGAAGCTATGGTGGGGCTCCTCCCGCGGACTCATGGATCGGGGATTTTTGTCCGCGGACAAACGAAAGCGCTCTCGGTTCTCACGCTCGGTGCGCCGGGCGACGAACAAGTGGTTGAGGGGATGGAAGTGGTGGGGAAAAAGCGCTTTATGCACCACTACAACTTCCCGCCTTTCTCTGTGGGAGAAGTTGGCCCGATGAGAGGACCGGGGAGACGGGATATAGGTCACGGCGCGCTTGTCGAGCGCTCACTCCGGCCGCTCATACCCCCACGCGAGAACTTCCCCTACACGATCCGTATCGTTTCTGAAATTCTCTCCTCAAATGGCTCAAGTTCCATGGCATCAGTTTGCGGATCCACCCTTGCGCTCATGGATGGGGGAGTGGCCATCAAGGAACCGGCGGCAGGGATTGCCATGGGCCTTATGATGTCCGCCTCTGGCGGGAAAGAACCAAAGTATAAGATCCTCACCGATATTCAGGGTCCAGAAGACTACCACGGTGATATGGATCTTAAAGTTGCAGGCACAAAAAACGGCGTCACGGGCATCCAGATGGACGTAAAGATAGAGGGGGTGACGCTCGAGATCTTACGGGATACCTTCGCACAATCGCGAAAAGCGCGGGAAGAGATACTCGCAAAGATGCTCTCGGTAATTGCGAAACCTCGCGAAAACCTCTCGCCTTATGCCCCACGCATCATCACACTCCAGATTAACCCGGAGAAAATCAGGAACGTCATTGGCCCCGGCGGGAAGGTCATCAACGAAATTATTAGCGAGACTGGCGTCGACATTGACATTGAAGATTCAGGTCTCGTGTTTATCACATCAACGAACGAAGAATCGGCAAAAAAAGCCTTGGACTGGATCAAAAACCTTACCCGAGAAGTAAAGATGGGGGAAATTTTCGAAGGAAGGGTAGTGAAGATCCTCGACTTCGGCGCGTTCGTAGAAATTCTCCCCGGGCAGGAGGGTATGGTACACATCTCCGAGCTTGCGCCGAGGCGCGTGGAAAAGGTGGAGGATATATTACGGGTGGGCGACATCAGAACCTTCAAGGTAGTAAAGATAGAAAATGGTAAGATAGGCCTCTCACTCAAGGCACTCTCATCACCGCCTGAAAAACCATACACCAAACGCAACGAGTAAAAAAATCGTAATCATTAATATGCCAGACGAGAACGACACGGACGTACAACAGAATAAGACGGGGATAAATGAAGAAGCGCTCAAGAAAGTGATTCACACTATGAAAAAGGATGTAGAGCGACTTGGTGGACCCCTAGGAGGAGAAGAAGCATTTGGCGGGTATACCCATCCCGAAACAAACCTAACCGAATCGCCGTCACAGCCGAGATCATCAATCGCCAACGTGTCTGGTCTCGCTCTCTTCACCGCCCTCACCCGTATCCCCCGGAGTGTCTTTCTCATTCTCGTTACCATACTCTTCCTGGCGATCGTAATACCGCTTCTCTATGGAGGGCTCTTTCGGGAAGAGGCAGTACCTTCTTCTCCGAAACTCCCAGAGCCAAAACTGATCGTAACGCCACTCCCTCTCGTCCCTATCACTGATACGGTTTCACTTGAACTTGATCGGCCAACTGATGCATTTGGTGTGCTCGACGCTTTCATACGCGAACATCCGCAAGATGTCGGGAAATTTACACGCCTCCTTCTTCGAGAAAAAACCTCAACCGAATACATGACACTCCAGAAATTCGCAGAATCCTTGGGGCTTGCCGTTCCCGCCCCGCTTCAAGAACGCCTTGAAGAGCGATTCACGCTCGCGCTCTGGGGTGAAACAAACCACACCACGAAAGTAGTGCTTATCCTCAAGGGGGAGCCGAGGCGTTCCACCGCCATCAAACGATATTTTGAACTCTGGGAAGAAACAATGGAGAAGGACCTTTCACCTCTCCTCGCCCTTGCCGGTAGGGAAAAAGAAAAGGCGAGTGAGGCATTCGCAAACAATCGCTATAAAAACGTGGATATCCGGTATCTCAACTTCGATAATCCGGAAATCACTATCGACTACGCTATCGTCCCCCAACGAGATCTTCTGATCATCACTACGTCCCGTGAGAGTATATATGCGGTTATTGATCTTGTGGGGGAGGCTTTATAGCAGATTACGTTATACGTGTGGATAACTTGGGGAAAAAGAAAAAGTGGGGTTTGTGAAAGGGGAATACTTTGAAGCTATGGTATATATAAAAATGGCTTAACGAAGCTATTTTTATTTCGTCATATCCATGAGGATAACCTCTCCTTGACTCGCCTCCTTTCCACATCGTATAATAGATGTAGTACCTTGTGTTGCTGGTTATCTCCACGTTTGGGC
>CAYJUQ010000022.1:9834-12101 GCA_964373425.1 uncultured Candidatus Saccharibacteria bacterium | reverse complement strand
ATTATCCATAATAAGCTCTTCAACCCGCTCAAATCCTAAATACTCGTTGAAGATTTTGTTCCAAAGCGCCTCATGTTGATGATAGAGATACTTTGATTCTATATCGCTTCTGCGGCCAAGCGAAATAATGTTATCGATGAGGTCAAAACTCAAGAGGATATCTTTTGAAAATTGATGAGAGGTAAAGACATCCGCAACGAAATCAAGATTCTCAAAAAACTCAAGATCAATTTGTTCACTCTGCTTCCCGAATCGGATGATGTCATTCTCGGCTCGCGCCCAATGAATCACTTCGGGATTTACATGGGGTTCGAAGAGGCGGGGATCGTTCGGATCATCTTTTGCGAGGTACCGCTGCACAATACGTATCGAAAGAATATCGCTATCGGGAAGCGGCGTACCGCTCACCTCACCTCTTAGGGCAGAGATCATGCGCTCGGTAAAGTGTGGTTCTTTCGCATATCGTTTGAAGATCCGCGAGTAAAAGGCGACTTCATGGAAATAGTGAAGCACGAGTGTGAAGACCTCGAGTGTTGCGCCCTGATAGCGAGCTTCAAACGGAAGAATAAAGACCAAGCCGAGTTCCTTGAGATGACTTATGTGGTGAAGCTTATGCCCTGCGTACTTCTGGCCCCGAAGCAGCCACTCTTTTGAAAGGACCTTCACCTCAATTGGCCGTTCCTCAAAATCATCCGGGGTAAGTTTCCCATATTCCCGGAAGAATACGTCATTGAGCCACTGCATATCTTCCGCAAAACGGAGCGCGGAAAATACCTCCATTAAATCTTCCCGTTCTCGCAGGGTTTTTACATCACCGTACCCCAACATCTCCAAAATGTTTTTCGGTGGGTTTTTCTCGAGAAGCTCCCATGCTTTTTCCTTCTTGAGAAAAAATCCGTTGCCGACTTCGGCAAGTTTCCGTACCGCATCGAGAAGCACCTCGCATCCTCCGGTCTTTGAAAAATCTGGTTCTTGAAACGCTTTGAATGCAGCATCATCTTCCTCTTCTACTTTCTTAATAAGTGCTTGGTAGACCTCATCCGCAGAGCTCTCGAAAGAAAGTCCAAGTTTCGCAAACACCCGTTTAATACTCTTTTCGTTCTCTTCGATGATTTTTTCAAGCACACCTGATTTGCCGGTCATTACCGAGAGTTTTCTTGTGAGTGTCTCAATCACCTCTGGTTGGGTACGCAGGATATTCGCAATTTTTTCGGTTGGTGACATAGCGTATATTCTCACTAACTAGTTAATTTACGTTTTTCGATGGTAAGCTTACCCCACTTATAGATTGATTCGTTCTTGCGCAAAAGGCCGTCTCGCGCGCCAAGTTTTTCTATCTGCGACGTTGCATTCGCGCTTCCGAGCTGAATTGCGTATTCCATATCACGCTCATGAGGGAAGCACACTCCCTTCTCGCATGGAACTTTTTTTTGGATAAAGGCGGTTACAAACCCTGCGGCAAACGCATCTCCTGCTCCGGTCCGGTCTATCACGTCTCGCTCTTTAAGGATACCCGCGCGCCACCGATATTCTCCATCAGACACCCATACACCGAGAGGACCCTCGGTCATCACCACAATCCCGCGCACCCACCCATCAAGCTTCTTGAAAATTCCTTGTTCATTTTCAAATGGAACACGGGTCATGAGAGAGGCTTCCTCTCGGTTAAGGATAAGAATATCGATATAGCGGAGTGTCTGCCTCCACCACCGCTCAGACATTTTGAGTTGGGTCGAACCCGGATTTAATGCAATTTTGATGCGATGCGCACGCGCAAATTCGATAAGCGGGAGGAAAAGATTCCTGCTCTTCCCCGCAAGATGTCCGATATAAAACCATTCTGTTTTCAGCTTCTCTTGTGGTATATCGCGTATTGCAAGCTCTTCGCTCGCTCCGCGATATACAAGAATCGTCCGCTCGCCTGACGGCGCAAGAAGAACGATGGAATATGCGGTAAGATGTTTGGGGTCTCTTGCAATAAAACCCGTATGCACGCTCTCTTTCTTTAATGTTTGTATGATGCCCTCGCTGCTTAAATCCGTCCCAATTTTGGCAATCGCAGCGCTACGCAACCCTTGACGACGGAAGGCAATCGCGGTATTAACCGCGCTTCCACCGGTGGTGAAAAAAATCTCATCAACTTCTATCTTTGATCCAAATGCAAAACATTCCGCAACTCCCGTTGCAAATTTAGGGCTTTTGAATACCTTCAAATCACTACTCTTTACGTAGGCATCACGGGTTGCAGAACCAATTGAGATAACGTC
>CAYJUQ010000022.1:5898-9734 GCA_964373425.1 uncultured Candidatus Saccharibacteria bacterium | reverse complement strand
CCCCATCCCAAATTCTTCGATGAGCACATCTGGCGGCCCTGATTCTCCAAAACGATCCTGGACCCCGATAAATTCTTGAGGCACGGGATAATTTTTGGCAAGCACTTCCGCAACTGCTGAACCCATGCCGCCGTTTACTTGATGTTCTTCTACCGTAACTACCGCGCCTGTATCCTTTGCCGCTTTGACAATCGTTTCTCCATCTATTGGTTTTACCGTGTGGTTATTTATGACCATCGTCTCAATCCCCTCTTTTGAAAGTTCTTCTGCGGCAATGAGCGCATTGTGAAGGAGTGGCCCGCAACCAATAATGACAACGTCTTTACCTTCTCGATAGATTTCAGCCTTTCCCACGGTGAAGGGTGTGTCTTTTGTGGTAAATACCGGACTTTTTTCTCTTGCGAAACGAATGTAGACGGGTCCCGGCACCGCCACTGCGGCAAGAGTCGCCTTTTCGGCTTCAATCGCGTCGCAGGGTACAAGCACCGTCATTCGCGGGAGCACGCGCATGAGCGCGATGTCTTCAAGCGCCTGATGGGTGGCGCCATCGGGACCGACAGAAATCCCTGCATGTGCCCCTGCAATTTTTACCGGAACGTTATTTATGCAAATAGTGGTGCGAATCTGTTCGTTGTTGCGTCCGGGGCTAAACGCGGCATAGGAAGAAATGAATGGGATTTTTCCGTAGTTCGCCATGCCTGCGGCAACCGTTGCCATGTTTTGCTCGGCAACGCCAAGCTCGATGAAACGTTCGGGAAATTTTTCTTGGAACAAAAACGAACGCGTAGATTCAGTTAAATCCGCGCAAAGCACCACCACGCGCGAATCTTTCTCGCCCGCTTCAACCAATCCCCTGCCATACCCATCGCGCGTTGGTAGTAATTCAAGTTTACTCTTATCAGGGAAATCGGGATGCAAATATATTTTTGGATTTACTGCCATGATAGAATCTTATTGATGTTCTGAAGTAATTTTTCCGCCAATAGTGCGAAGCTCCTCGAGGAATCGTTTTGCCTCCTCTGGTTTCGGGGGTTTCCCGTGCCATAGATAATCAAATTCAATCTCGGGTATCCCCTTCCCCGGAATCGTATGCGCAATGATAACGGTTGGTTTTTCAAAAATCGCTTTTGCTTCTTCCGTTGCATCAACGAATTCCTCGACATTATGGCCATCAATTTCAATTACATGCCAGTTAAATGCCTTATACTTATCGGCAAGGGGTTCTAACGGCATGATATCTTCGGTCATGCCATCAATTTGGATGTTGTTGCGATCGATGATTGCGGTTAAATTGTGAAGCTTGTATTTGCCTGCAAACATGGCGGACTCCCACGTATTCCCTGCTTCCTGCTCACCATCTGACATGATGCAGTAGACCCGGAATTTCTTTTTATCCATGCGTGCGGCATACGCAATCCCCGAAGCCTGCCCAAGGCCAGAACCCAAAGGCCCTGAAGTAGTTTCAATACCGGGGAGCCGTTCTCGTTCCGGATGGCCCTGAAGGCGAGTGCCATACTTCCTAAGCGTCTTTAACTCTTCCTTGGGGAAATACCCCGCATGTGCCATAACCACATAGCGAATCGGGCAAATATGACCGTTTGAAAGGATGAGGCGATCACGCTCTTCAAAGAATGGATTTTTAGGATCGTGATTAAGTACATGAAAGTAAAGCGCAACAAAAATGTCAGCCATGCCAAGGGGACCTGCGGTGTGCCCGGACCCCGCCTCAACAAGCATTCCAATCAAATCTTCACGCACTTTTTGTGCGATCTCTTCAAGTTGTTTTATCTTCTCTTCGTGAATCTGCGTCATAATCAGCCTTCAAGGCTTAAAATATCCTTAAGATGGTTGAGTGCGCGTATGGGATCGGGGCTCTCGAAGAGATACGAGCCGACGACGAGTATATCGGCTCCTGCACGAACGAGATCTCTCGTATTGGTATCATTCACCCCCCCATCCACTTCTACTATAACATTTGGGTGCACTTCTTTTAAGGTTTTGATTTTTTTGATAACTGCTTCACCCTGAAAGGTCTGCCCGTAGGGACCGGGATTCACCCCAAGAATCTGTATCATATCGATCGTATCAAAAAAAATCTCGGCAAATTGCCACGGCGTTATGGGTTCTAGCGCAATCCCCACCTCTTTCCCCGCCGCTTTTGTTTCTTGAATGATTTTCTCACGCGCATGTGTTGCTTCATAGTGAAAAATAATCCGCGCGATACCCGCATCAAGCCAATCCCCTAATATGTGCTCCGGCTCCCATGTCATTAAATGCGCTTCAAATTTAAGATTTGTCTTAAGGGTTTTAATTTTTTTTGGCTCGTTAAATCCCGTAAGATCGGTAAACACGCCGTCAAAGATATCAAGCTGTGCCCACGAAAAGCCGAGTGATTCGATAAGCTTCACTCGCTCTTTCACCTCTTTGAGGGTTTTGACGTTGATGGCGGGGATAATTTCAACCATTGACCGAAGAAATCCTAAATACTAAATCCGAAATTCTAAACAAACCGAGATAACCAAAATCCAAAACACGAGTTTAGAATATTTGAATTTAGAAATTGTTTAGAGTTTAGAAATTATGATTTAGGATTTCAAAGAATTTTCTATCTCTTCTATTTTTTTTAAACGGCGACTATGTCTCTCTTCATTGGAAAATGGGGTTTCGAGCCATACCTTCACGATTTTTATAATCGCCTCCACGTCGAGATAATCGGTTGGGATAGAAAGAATATTGGCATTATTCTTTTCGCGTGATACACGAGCCATATCTTCGTTAAACACCTGCGCAGAATATACGTCCTTTACTTTATTTGCTATTACATCCATTCCGACTCCGGAACGACAGAAAAGTATTCCGCGACCTTCTTTTGGATTCACGGCAACTTTCTTTGCTACCGCATACGCAAAATCCGGATAGTCGTCATCCGGATCGAGTATGTGCGCGCCGAGGTCTTCAAATACATACCCCCACTCGGAGAGGTATTTTTTAATTTCTTCTTTGGCGGCAAACCCACCATGATCCGCGCCGAGATATACTTTCATAAAGCCGAGTAACTACTGAATCAACTTCCCCACCCTCAATACATGTTGAAGTAGGGTATGCGAGTACGCCCATTCGTTATCATACCAAGAAAATACTGTCACGAGATCACCGTCAACGACACGAGTGAAGGTGAGGTCTACAATTGCGGCTTCTGTGGTACCGATGACATCAGAGGAAACGAGGGGCTCTTCAGTAACGCCGATAATACCCTTCCAACGAGGGGAGTTCGCGGTCTCCCGAAAGATCTGGTTGATTTCTTCGACGGTGGTACTTCGCTTAGTCAGTACGGTGATCATGGCAAGCGACCCGGACACCACGGGTATCCGAATGGCAATCCCATCAACAAGGCCTTCGAGCCCCGGAAGCGATTTCACTACCGCATCTGCGGCACCGGTGTGGGCGGGAATAATATTTTGTGCGGCGGCTCTCCCGCGCCGGAAATCCCCCTTTCCGCCGGGACCATCAACGAGCGACTGTGTTGCGGTATAGGCGTGCACCGTCTGGATAATGCTCTTTTTCACTCCCGGATTTTCCATGAGTACGGCAAGGGGCGGAACCGTCGCATTTGTGGTACATGACGCATTCGCGGTAATCCTTCCCAGCTCTGGCGAAGAAAGACGGTCATCATTTGCGCCAATGAGCGCGTGTTCCACATCGCCTTTTGCAGGGGCGGTTATCACCACCCGCTTTGCGCCAGCAGTAAGATGTTTCTTCCCTCCTTCATCCGATGCAAAAAATCCCGTAGATTCAACCACCACATCAATACCAAGTTCCTTCCAAGGAAGCTTCTC
>CAYJUQ010000022.1:0-5798 GCA_964373425.1 uncultured Candidatus Saccharibacteria bacterium | reverse complement strand
GCGATCGGCGATTGGCAATTATTGTATGTGTCGGAGCGCGTACTCGATATCTCCTCCTACTTTTTTCCGTGGGTTAAAAATATTTTTGGGATCAAAAATGCGCTTTGTTTCTTCAAAAAGGCTGTACACTTTTTCGCCGAATAGCTTTTTGAGATACGGGCTGCGGATGAGACCGTCGTTATGTTCTGCGGAAATTGATCCTCCGAATTCAAGCACTACATCATACACTTTATCGGAAAGTTCGTGAATGAGCTGCTTCTGGGATTCATCATGAAGATCCATGAGCGGGATAATGTGAAAATTTCCATTACCCACATGACCCGCAATAGTATAGATGAGATGAGGATACGCATCGAGTATGCTTTTAAGGCGGGGAAGAAATTCTTCCAATTTATCCGGGTCCACGATGACATCATCAATAAACGGTGCGGTGCGTTTTCCTTTCACGTGTTTTCGAAGAAGGTTGAAACTCTCGCGGCGCATTGTCCAATATTTCCTCGCCTCACTCGTCGTTTTCGTGATGCGTGTTTTTATATTGAATTTTTGCAGTTCCTCATTGAGTTTCGTTAATTTCTCATCAATCTCTTCTTCGTTATCTCCCGCAAATTCGACAAGCATGATCAATTTTGGGACACCGCCGGTTAGCATCATCCAAAGTTCGGGAAGAAATTGAACGGCAAGTGTAAGAAGATTTTTTGATCCCAATACATTTCCTACGTCAGCAAGAAATTTCAGCGCAAACTTGAAGGTGTGATCATCGAATGACTCAAAACTTTCTGGTGTAAACGGCAGAACAGTATGCGTAATTTCAACGAGCGGGTCAAGGTTTTTGAGGAAAATGACAAGAAGTTTTGAGTACTTTTTTGCCGGAACAAGCCGGAATTTTATTTCTGTAATAATGCCAAGCGTCCCCTGCGAACCGACGAGAAGTTTTGTGAGATCAAAATGTGTACCATCCCACACGTCCCAAAACGCGTACCCGCTTGAGTTTTTAGAAACCTTTGGTTTTGCATTCTTAAGAACGTCTTGGTTTTCGGTGACAAGTTGCCAAATTTTTCTATAAAGCTCCCCCTCAAAATCTTGCTGCCCGAGCTTATTGTCTAACTCGCTCTTCGTGAGTTTTCCTACTGTATACTCATGCCCGTCGCTAAATACCGCCTTGAGCTCTTCAACGTAATCTTGCGTCTTACCGTACACAAGGGTTTTCTCACCTCCGGCGTTATTCGCAACCATGCCTCCTACCGTACAAATATCACGGGAAGCGGGGTAGGAAGGAAGAAGAAATCCTCTTTTTAACGTTTCTTTTTCAAAATCCCGATAATACACTCCCGGCTCAACAACAGCGTACCCATCCCCTACTTCCTTTATCTGATTGAAATACCGTGTGAAGCTAAGAATAATTGATTCATTGAGGGGCCCGCCCGTCATGTCGGTTCCTGCGGAACGCGCAGTGAGAGAAAGGTTTGGTTCTTTATGTTTTCTCTCGCTTACAAATTTGACAAGGTTCTTTATGTCTTCAGTATCCTTCGGGAAAACTACAAGTTGTGGTTTTACGGTAAAGAGGCTTGCATCTTTACTATACTCTGTAAGGATCGTCTCGTTATTTTCAACATCGCCGTGAAAAAAAATTTTAATCTCTGAAGAAAAATCCTGCATCTTGACAAAATTTTATCTATATGCTATCATAGGAGACAGAAGAAGGCAAAAATATCTTTCCAAGAAGGTACCATGCGCTGTACACTTCACCCGTCGCCGAAACGGGTTCCACCCCAATACGCGAAAGCTCATCGTGCATATCACGAACGGGGTGAAACCACCAGAAGCACCCATACCCGGACAGCCAAACAGGAGGAAAATCTCCACATCTCAAGGCTAGAACGGCGTCAGAGGCAAAAGACACGCAACAACTAACGACCTGGAATCGGGTTGAAGGGCCTCATGAAAGTGAGGCTCTTTACTTATTTTCTTTCGCTTTTTTCGCTTGTAACCAAAGATACACGTCTTCGAGCGCCTTCACCGCCCCAGTACCAGAGCAAAGCACGGTACGGGGCTCGTCAAAGCTACGCAAAACCTAGGTTTTTCTTGAAGGGTTCTTTCTTTTTTGTAGCCATATATAGAGGTCTTCAAGGGCTTTGACCGCATCTCCCATGGAGATGTTGTTTTGTTTGAAAGGATCGTCAGTGGCGTCTCCCGCGGCCCAGATGCCTTCACGGTTCGTACGGGCGTACTTGTGATCAAGCACAATCTCGCCGTATTTATTCATCTCAACTAACCCCTTCACAAATTCGGTGTTTGGAATAGATCCAATCTCAACGAACACCCCTTGCACCGGCAGCTCTTTTACTTCACCGGTTTTTCTATCTTTATAGACCAGTGCGCTCACAAATTGATCTCCTTTCACCTCCACCGTCTCGGCCATAGTGATAGGCGTGACTTTCGGATCTTTGAATACCGCTTCCCGTGTTACGGGATCACCACGAAACTCCTCTGCATACTCAAGGATGTAGATTTTTGGCGCATAGGCAAGGAGCTGTTGAGCAGTCTCAAGCCCTGCATTCCCTCCGCCGATCACTGCAACATCTTTACCCTTAAAAAGCGGGGCATCGCAACTTGCGCAGTATACTATCCCTTTCGATTCGAATTTGTCACTCCCGGGAACATTCAACTTCCTGCGCCTTCCGCCCGATGCAACAATAATCGCTCGTGTCTCATACACTTTTCCCTTATCGGTTTTCACTTCAAATTTAGGGCCCGTTGGATCCGAAACAGGGACAAGTTCTTTTACCTCCACCACTTTTGATCCCTCATCAAACTCAAGTACATCATCTGCGTACGCCTTCACGTGCTCTTCCACTTTCTTTGCAAGCTCAATCCCGGACATAGACGCAATGCCGATCCAATTCTGCACATCGGGTGAGACTTCAGACTGCCCTCCCCAGCTTTCGGTAATCAAGAGTGTTTTCACCCGTTTTCTCGCGGCATAGACGCCAGCAGCCGCTCCCGCGGGCCCGCCGCCCACAATTATTAAATCATAAATCATCAATAATGTGGGCGAGTCTCGCCCTTCGGGGCGGACCACCTATTATAATTATAATAAGATCGTGCATATTAATTTAGATATTTATAAAAATCGGAAGAGGAAATCTTGATAGTTTAAAAAATTGAAAAGGCCATACCCCAACTCTATAAGGAGCGTGAAGTTATTCGTGAAAAGAATGATACCAATCCCAATAAGGAAAACTCCGGAGAGTTTGTAGAGCACTTCGAGGTAGCGCGTGAACTTTGTTATCACGGTGAGCACCCAGCCAAAGAAGAATGCGGTAAAAAGGAAGGGAATCGCAAGCCCTAATGAGAAGATAGAAAGAAGCATTGCCCCTTCAAGTGCCCTCCCGTTTGCCGCAGCAATAGTCAGAATAGAACCTACGATCGGTCCGGCACAAGGGGTCCAGCCGGTTGCAAAGGCAACACCCATCACAAACGAACCGAGTTTTCCGGGTTTTTGAAATTTTCTAAAGATCGGGAGAGATCTCACGCCCTCAAAGAACCTAAGCTTCACCACACCCAAAAGAAGGAAACCGAAAAAGATAATCAAGACCCCGCTTAAGCGTAGAATAATCCCTTGATACTGACGTAGGAACGACCCGAGGGTTGATGCGCCTAAGCCCAGTATAACAAAGATGAATGAGAACCCCAACACGTAGATGGCGGTGTGGGTGATAATCTTGATTCGATCTTCCCGCGTGAGCTCCCGCACCTTGCCGTTGCTAAGCGACACCCCGCCGATAAACCCCAAAAACGCAGGCACAAGAGGTAACGTACAAGGCGCGAGGAACATAAAAATGCCTGCAAGGAAGGCGGGGAACGCTAATTGAGTAATGGAGGCATCCATCAAGAAATGACAAGAGTCTAAAGAATTGCTTTCAACTTGGCTTGCATTTCGTCTAGTTGCATAGGACCAAGCTTGATATCACGAATAATGCCGAGTGTATCTATGAAGATACTGTAGGGCATGGCACGTCCCCGATAGAATTCGTAAATATCGTCACCGGGGTCAACCAAGAAGATGAAATTAGGTCCGGGTTTAATTTGCTCGATGTAGTCAGTAACCTTCTCGCGCGACTCGGCGCGGTTAATCGCAAAAACAACAAGTATATCTGGATTCTCATCGGCAAGCTTTTTGAAATCAGAAAGTTCCTCGAGACAAAATGGGCACCATGTTGCCCAGAAATTGATAATCACATGCTGCTTTCCCAAGTAGTCGGATGGTCCCGTCTTTACCCCGCTCGAATCGAAAATGAAAAAGTTTGGCGCTTTCTCGCCTTTTGCTATTTTGAATGCACCCGGAGGCTGCGTTTCTTCGCTGCGCAAAACAAAAAAGATGATGGCTCCAATAACAATAATAAACAGTAAAACTGCCCCTCCGATAACGAGTTTTTTCTTTGAGGGTAATCCTTTCATCATTCTTTTATATTGAGCGCTGCTGCAATTCCCTCCTTATCAAACCCAACGATAATTTGTCCATTCACATCAATCACCGGTACCCCCATCTGACCTGATTTTGTGATCATGTCACGGAGCGCATTCTCGTCTGCCGCAACATTCACATCTTTATACTCAACATTATGCTTTTTGAAGAAGTCCTTCGCCATGTGGCAGTAGGGACAGGTTGGCGTCGAATAGATGAGTACCGCCATATTGATGACTACAGATTACAGACTAGAGACTACTGCAAAAGTAAGACTGTAGACTGTGGACTGTAGACAATTTAATATAGTTATCGTTCTAAAATTTTTAAAGCAAGCTTTACCGCACCTCGCGCAGGATCAACCTGCGAGACAAAATATGCACGCGGGCATACCTCTCTCACTCTCTGACTCACAAGATTTTTAAGGCCGGGTGCATTGAAATTTGATCCGGTATACCCCACACATAGTTCCACATGTTCGACTTTCAATGCGCGAATTACTGCATGTGCGGCAAGCGCAAGCTCTTCACCTGCGGTATGAATGATGCGCTTCGCGACCCCATCCTTTCGCCGCGCTGCGGCATCCACAAGCGGCGCGAACGACGCAATGTAAGACTTGTAATCTTGGGGATTCCGTGCCCATACATCGTAGATATGACTTATCATGTGTGGAACGGTCTTCGAATGGAGCTTTTTGAGGATAAGGTTGGTGAGCGCGGTATGCGGCCCTCGTCCGTCAAACGAACGTACCACTGCGCGGAGCGCTTCTCTCCCTAAATAGTATGCGGAACCTTCATCAGCCAGAAGAAAATCCCATCCTCCTGATTTTGTGGTTCTTCGATATTCCCCATACACATTTGAGCCCGTACCGGATACCACAAGCATCCGAGGAGGTTTCTTGCACGCATCCTCAAGTGCAACTTTCGTATCGTTATAGATTACCACGCGGGTGCGCGCGGAGAAAACACTTCGCGCGATGCGGCGATACACGCGCTCATCGCGGGATGTATTCAGACCCGCAAGACCAAGAACGGCAACGTAAGGAGTGTATTTTCTAGGAACGGGTTTAAGAAGTTGACGAAGGTGCGTTGCGGCGCGATCCATCCCAATCGCATGGTAGTTCAACGCCTTTCCGATACGAGATAGAATAACAGTGCCGTCTCCACGAGCAAGCACCATGCGACTTTTCGTGGCGCCGCCGTCGATACCAATAACGTACACATCGCTTCGCATAATCCTATTATATCAAGAAATGCGACGCTTCACAAAAGACGCCGCACCGTGTGCGGCGTCTCCCGAGATTTATAAGAATAACTTACTTAAGTTCCGCCTC
>CAYJUQ010000021.1:0-12344 GCA_964373425.1 uncultured Candidatus Saccharibacteria bacterium | reverse complement strand
TTTGAGCCAAGTCTCCCCCGCTCAAGGTAGCTACGGAGCGCTCCCTCGAGACGTGTAAGTGCGCCATTCCCCAACGATACCCCCTCGACAGCGTCGCGCATATCCTGGGCAATCCGTGCCTCAAGGGCCTTATCAAGCTCCTGCTGATATCTCTCACGATTCATCCCTCGAAGATAATCAAGCTGGAGCTCCCCATCTTCACCCTTCAACTTATCGAAGTCTTGCTGAGCTCGATCAAGAGTGGAAAGATCCTTTTCGGGATCGGCAAGATCGCGGAGACGAGCCTGAACCCTCTGTCTTGCCTGCTTCGTAATCGTCTCTGCGGGTTCAAACTCATGGAAGAAAAATTCCCGTACGCGTGTATATTGCGCGTGCACGGCACTTCGCAAAGCCTGAAGTTCGTCAATGGTTGCGAATTCCTTTTCAAGTCTGTCAAGCTGTGAAGAAACCTCACGAAGTTCCAGTTTATATTCTTCCACAACTTTCTTACGGGCATCGCTCTCTTCCCGTGAACGAAAAAGTCCACCAATAAGTGGAAGGTCTTTCTCACTGCCTTGCATCTGCTCTACGGTGACAAGAGTACCCTGCACCTCCGCGAGACTATCTCTATCGCCGAATTTCGCTCGCTCTCTTTCAATGATATCCTGCATCTCGCGATCCGCTTCCGCAATCTTCTGAGGAAGTTCTCGAAAAAGACGAGCTTCTTCGAGGAGCCCCCGAACCCTCTCGGGATGCTCGATGGCTTCACGCTCAATAGCTGAACGAATACCAACAAGGTCTCTTGCGTTGAGCTCCACCCCACAATCCTGATATATTTCCTTTTGATAAAGCTTCTGTAGTTCCTCTACTGCTATATCCTTTGCCCTATAGGCTTCAAATCGTTTCTCGATCTCTGCAGCATTCGCTTCACCCTCCACAAGAGATTCACTATCTGGATATTTTGCAAGGAATCGTAAAAATTCTGCATCATTGAGCGCATTTTCAACGTCGAATTCTGGTTTTGGGGCTTCTCGCCGTTGTTCTGCTCGAGATTCCATGGCGAAGAATGAAGATTATTCTCTTTTTATTGTAACATTTTGGTTCAGCTAATGCAATGGAGTGTATGATGCCTACCCGATGAAAAAATCATAGAATGGCGTTTGGGGATGCCGAAAGATGGACGCTACTGTATCGATGCGGCCCGCTGGGGGGGCGGAACGCATGTGTTTTAGAAAATCTTGAAGATCGCGTTCGTGCCCTTGCGCAAGAACTTCAAGAGACCCGTCTGGAAGATTCTTTGCGTATCCCGCAAGGCTTCGCGTTCGAGCATGACGTTCTGCAAGAAAGCGAAATCCTATACCTTGTACCACGCCCTTCAAAACCACATAAAGCTCAATGTAATCACGCGTAATATCGTCCGTGGTGATCGCCTCGTCGATCGTAAATCTGCCGACACGAGTACGGATGAGTTCTCTTAAATAAGCCCCTGTCCCAAGGGCTTTGCCAATATCACGTGCAAGCGCCCGAATGTAGACGCCGGATCCGCACGTTACTTCAATTGTAAAATCGGGGGGTGTGTAATCGAGAAGAATAATGCTCTCGATACGGACGGTGCGCGGCGCAAGCTCTATCTTTTCGCCCCGCCGCACCCGTTTATATGCAGGTACGCCGGAAAGTTTTAATGCGGAATAGGAAGGTGGAACCTGTATGATCTCACCTTCAAATTGTTCTAGTACGCCAAGAAGGCGTTCGGGTGTCGGCATGTGGAGAACCTCATGAGAAGAAATCTCGCCTTCGGGATCATCGGTTGTTGAAGTCTCGCCGAGCCGCACAAATGCCCGATATGTTTTGATACTCCCTTTCAGTATCGTATCTAACTGCGTGGTGCCCTCGCTCCCAATCCCGAGAACCAAGACGCCTTGGGCAAATGGATCGAGCGTCCCGCCATGCCCGATTTTCTGCTCACCGGTCCAACGTTTCACTCTTCGAATCACATCGTACGATGTGATTCCTTTTGGTTTCAAAAACGGAACAAGGCCAATCATACTACTTTTGATACAGAACAAAATATATCATTCTCTTACCGCGATAAATTCAAGTTTTCTTAGGAATCGGGGCGGAAGATAGACGAAGAACGCCGTCGCAAGGACCGATAACGCCTCGTACAAGATGAGCTCTATCACGTTATGGTATTCAAGAAAATCATAGAGTACTTTCGCGGCGATCCCTCCATAGAGAAGTGAGAGAAGAATAAAGGCGAGGCCGGGGAGCGACGTGGAAAGCACCTGCGGATCGTCGGTTTCAAAATTGGGGAATACGGCGCCGAGCGCAAGTCCAAATGCGCTCACCGTAACAATGGTGATGGTGGTAAAGAGAAGGAATGCCCACATGGTAACAAATTCGATGTCCAAGATTGACGCATTGAGTATCCCCACGAAGATCCCAAGTATACTCAAGACAAATGCCCAAAAGAAAAACTTTGCGAGGAATACTTTCCCCAAATCGAGGGGGCTTGCGGCAAGAATCCATGCGGTGCGTCGTTCGGTACTGAAAGAAGGGAATGCAAAACGGAGCACAAAGGCGCCGATAAAATAGACAATGGCAATAATCTGGAGCGCCTGGACGATATGGAGGATTGCTCCCGGCTCAACTTCATAACGGGCCATGTTCCGCCGCAAAAACACGTTGAGCCCCGTTTGCAAGAACCAAAGGAACGAGAGAAACCCAAGCCACATGAGATTGCGATAATCGCGAATCATCATAAGCGCTTCTTTTTCGAAAAGCGCGCCGAGAGGGCTTACAAATATTCTTGGGAATTTACAAACTCCGGGTGAGACGCCCCGCACACCAATTTTTGCTTCAAATCTTCCTTCTTGAAAAGACTGCCATACAGGCAAATACCAGCGGGAGAGTACGCGAAACAAAAGCGCGGTACTCAAAAAAAGAAGGGCGAGTATGCCAACGGGGGCAAAGGCGCTTTTCATATTGCCGTGTTGTGAAGAAAAGAGCGTGAGCGCAGTAAGGTGCGAAGGGACGAAACGAAATTGATGCATGATTGGCGCAATATCTGCGGACGGCGCCGCAACATCCTGCGCCCGAAAGAGTTCAACGATATCGGTATCTACCATGCTCTCCCACGCAAGATATGAAACACCGATAAAGAGAAGAAGCGTGCCCATGGCGACGAGGCCCAGCGATACGCGTGGACGAGAGAAAAGGGACGTGACCGCATATACTCCTACGCCAAGCGCGAGAATAAGGAGAAGGGCTGCGGCAACCGAGAACGCAACAAGGAGCGTCATGGAGATGAGCGTAAGGGTCGTCGCCAATATCCCAAGACCAAACACCGCTTTCACCGCGAGAAGCATGGGAAGGGCAACGACGATAAGGGGCCAAAGCGAGCTTATGAGCACCACGAAATACGCGTAGGAAGGAAGAAACCGAAACCGGGGTGAAGAAAGAATCCAATTATCGTTCCTCCCGCGAAAAAGCGCGAAAAGCCCGGTAACCAGCGCACTCACAAAGACGAGATAAAAAATAATGAGAAGGAACAACTCATACACGTAGAGCGGCATCGCGGTTTTAAGGTAGGGATCTTTCGCAATAAGAAGAAAGCCTTTTTGAGAAAAGAGAAAAATACCGAGCGCAACGCTAAAAAACGTCCCGAGAAAGAGAAACGCGGTAATGCCTTTTGCAAGGCGTCTCGTTTTAAAATAGCGGATGAATCTCCGCCAGTAGTATGTAAGAAAAAGTGTGGTCATGTTTGTTTTCCTCCTTTTTCTCTCAACTATGTAAGCGCCATATATACATCTTCGAGCGTGGCGCCGCTTTTTAACTTCGCGTGATGCACGAGTTCACTGAAGGTACCTGCCGCAACAAGTTTCCCGCTCTTGAGTACGCCAATACGTGATGAAAGTTCTTGGGCAACGGAGAGCGTATGGGTTGCAAGAAGTACCGCGCCGCCGTTTTTGGCAAACTTCGCGAATTCATCTTTCGCAATCTCGGCGCTCTTCGGATCGAGACCAACAATAGGCTCGTCAATGAGGAGGAGTTTCGGAGCGTGAAGAAGCGCAGCAAGAACGGAAAACTTCTGCTTGTTCCCTCGGGAATAATCTTCAAAATATCCTTTCCCTAGTCCCGCAAGGCTGAAGATATTAAGGAGGGGAGGAATCCGTTTCATGCGTGTATGCTCATCCATATTGAAAAGCGCACCGGTGAAATTAAGAAACTCTTCCCCCGTCATGACGGGCCATACCGAGGGTTCATCGGGGATGTAACCGATCTCGGCTTTTGCCTTCGGCGCGTCTTCCGTAATATCAAAGCCGCCTACAAGAACCTTGCCCGCGGTTGGCCTCAAAAGCCCTGCAATAATTTTAATAATCGTCGTCTTCCCTGAACCATTGGGGCCAATGAGCGAGAAAATCTCGCCCGGTTTTACCCCAAACGTCACGTGAGACACCGCGGTATTCGATCCAAATTTTTTGGTTAATTTTTTTACTTCAAGCATGGTACGCTCATCCTCAATGTATCATTTTAAAAGAGGGCTCGCAATTTACTCAATCGCGCGGTGGGACCACGATCATTGATCTCCTAATCTCAAGAATTGGCTTGTGATCTCCAGTTAGATAATCCTGAAGCACATTCTCTAAGATAGTTTCTGAATATCGATACCCCTCGCCGTATCGTGTACCGGGATCGTTCGTGATAAACTCGCCTGTCCCCGCATCGTATCCCCGTATGACGAGCATATGACGCAGGGGGCCGGGGGGCGTGTAGTGGGGGTTTGCGAGACGCTGACCATTCACGGGAACAATGACAAGGTTCCCGTTTTGAAGCTCTGTTTTTATATCTTCTATCGATATATCATGTTTTGCCTCTGCCCCATCGTACCCGAAATATCCATTAAAAATTCTCTCGACCGTGTCATTGCTTGACGTATCAACATAATTTTCAAAATTATTACGCTCGTAGTTGGAAATAGCAATAATCTCTTTTTTCGCTTCTTCTTTGGTAAGCCCCTCCCCATCAACCCATCGCATCGCCATGAGCGCTGCTGCCTCTTCACACGCGTTTTGCTGGATGTCGTCACTCCACTCACCAAATGGCGCCTGAGAAGTAAACGGGACATCAAATAAAATAACCTGATCTGCCTCGCTATAATCTTCTCCTGCGCCTGATTTTATCTCTTCCCGTGGCTCCCCTATCGTCTCGCCCGCTCCTTGCTTCGACATGGACTGTGTAACTTGAGAAACAATCGATTCAATTGGGACGTGCGTACCGATTGTAACTCCGTGTCGATCTAGCCAGCCTGCGTTTACCTCAAGAACGTACTTTACGGGGAACTTCGGGCGAAACGTTTCTGGGAAAGAATACTCCGAGACCCCTCTCGTCATATCAACGATGCGAAAATCATCGCCAATCCAAATAATATCGAGCGGGAAACGCATCCCCTTCATCCAAAAAGAATAACGATCGGGTGTATCAAAAATGAAGAGCATCCCCTGATCTTCGGGAAGTGTATCTCTTCCTGATAGCCCCCTATTTGTCTCTTCATTTGTCAGCGCAACTTCGAGATTGAGATGAACGCCTTGAAAATCGATTGTGGTTCGAGAAGAACGAGTTTGCGCACTGGTCTCTTGTTCCGGCGGTAGTGAACCCTGTGGCGGCACTGATGAAATTTCGGGCGATAGAGAGACACGAGGCGTAACGGTTGAGGCGCGAAAGACAAACAGCCCCCCGACAAGGAGGCTGGTGAGCGCTGCAAAAACGAAAAAGATTTTTATCATCGCAAAATGATAACGAGAAGGGGTTTCTTTACAAATAACATAGTGGTCGGTGCGAAATGGTGTCGTTCTCTCTGATCACTATTTCGTTACAAGCGGAGCGGCGACGTTAGATAAAAAACGTGAGGACAACCGCGACCACTACCCCAACAGCAATCAGCACAATGACGGTATTCTTATTTATATTCATAAATTTACAGAAACGCATTACTCTCGAATGACACGTCTCGCCGACCTTTCCTAGAGACGCAGATTTATTATACCATACCTCGTGCTCTTACAAAATCACTATTCGGTCTCTCCAAGGAGAACGGTTACCGTACGTTCCGTTCCTTTTGAGAGAAGTTTGAGTATCAGAGAATCTCCTACACGATGTCGCTGGATAAGTTTTGCAAGGGTATTTTCCTGATTCACCTTCACGCCTCCCAACTCCAAGATAATATCGTTTTCAACGATACCGGCTTTATCGGCTGCAGATCCCGGTACCACCGCAAGCTCTTCGGGATTTTCGCCGCGTACCACAAGCGCGCCGTAATCAACGGGGAGTTTATTCGCGTCCTGAATTTGCTTATTGATGAGGATGTAGCGGACGCCGAGGAAAGGGTAGGTGATTTTCCCCTGCGATTTCACTTGCTCGATATCACGCTTCGCTTTGTTAACGGGAATGGCAAAGCCAATGTTTTCTGCGCCAATCGCAACGGCGGTGTTGATGCCGATCACATCGCCCCGGAGGTTCAAAAGCGGCCCGCCCGAGTTTCCCCGGTTGATTGCGGCATCCGTCTGAATAACTTCATCGAGTGTTTCAGATGTTCCTCCGCCGCTGGCGGTGATCGTACGACGAAGCCCCGATATCACCCCAACGCTTACGGTATTGCGGAATTCGCCAAGCGCATTCCCAATCGCAACGACTGTCTGACCAATCTCGATTGTATCGGAATTACCAAGTTTAAGGACGGGAAGATTTGCTTTCTCTACTTTGAGCACCGCGATATCTTGTACGGGATCTCGAGCGAGAACTTTGGCAGAGTACTTCTCGCCGTCATTGGTAAGAACCGTATACTCTGCCTCGGTATCTACAACAACATGCTTATTGGTAAGGATGAGGCCGTCTTGAGAGATAATGAATCCGGTCCCGCCGCCAATCTCACGTTTCTCTGTCCCCTTCTCGCGATACTGCGGGATCTTAAATGGTGAAAAGAAATCATTCGGGAAGAATGGATCTCGAAACCCCTCAAAAGGATCAATATAGAACTGTTCAACCAAGGGGACATCTTTGGTAACGATCACGCTCACGACAGCCGGTGCGGCCTTCTTCGCCACCTCAATTACTGCTTGTTCACTCGAAACTTTTGCCTCATAGGGGGTATCCTTCCCTTCTTCTGCTGATTCCCCTTGAGAGGACTTCTCATCGGGAAGGGGCAAAAACCGCTCAATGAAGGATCTCGCGCGCTCACCCTTCTCGTCGCCCTCCAATAATCTCCCTGCCGCTCGACCGCCAATCATGCCGGCGAGAAACCCGAAAATAGTGGAGGTGAGAATACTGATAAGGACGACGGATGCAAATATATTCAATTGTGATTTATCGTTTGGAAATAATTTCATGATGAATGGTCTAATTAAAGGTGGTACACAGTATCACTTTTTATTATATACCTTGGTGGGCGAAGTCAAGAAGGGATAGAATATGAAAAGATAAAAAGCGGCATTTCTGCCGCTTTTTCTCAATTTATGTACGCTCTCTTGTTTTATTGGAGTATACCCACGAAAGAATGCCAATCACGATAAGCACGATTAGTGTTCCGGCAAACACTGCCGCTTCGCCGATTGATTGTGCGCCCATGCTAATTCCGAATATAATGCTACCGATTCCCCCCAAGACGAAACCGGCGCCCACAAACCACACGAACCGCAGCGCAAAGAAAATCCCAAGAGTAAGCCCGATGAGGCCCGCGGTAACTCCGAAGACGAACTGCTTCAGTTCAAACTTATTCTCAAGCTCGTCAACCGCCCGAATACACTTCTCTAATTTCTCATAATCCTGCGGACCCACTGCCGGTTCCGGCTGCGGCGGTCGCCCCGGTTGCTCCGGTTGTTCAATTCCTTTGGGTGGATACGGCATGCGATAATACGGATCATGCTCTTCGTAGCACTCTTGTCGCAACTGGTTAAAATCGTCATGCGGGATGAAAAGATTCGCACCAGATACAACAAGGTATATAAAAACCGGAATTACGGCAAGGCCAAGCGCGAGGCTCAATACGAGATTCCCGAATGAAGAACTCTTTTGCACCCTTCCCTCCCTTTTCAAAGGACAAATTAAGTGTCGAGATCCGACACTTAATCATGGTACTCGCCCAACAGGATCTGTCAACCCCTACCTTTTATTACGCGTTCCTCTGCGTTTTGTTTGTGCCTTCTTTGGGGCGTGCTTCCGTGCTCCTTCCCCCTCGACTGCTTTCACGATGTCGGACCAGCGCGGTTTCAAGTCGCGCTCCAGTGCCCGCATCTCCGCATCATTCAGTTTCTTCGCTCTTTTGTAGTAGGCGAGCACGTCCCGTACTGCTTCATGATACGCGGCACGGGATAATTTTTTTGTCTTCGCGGTTCGGCGCGCAACCTCTTGTTTCACTTCGTTGAATTTCGCCTTCAGGTCCTTACGCGTCTCCCTGCCACGTTTTGGAGCAAGGAGAACGCCCAGCAATACGGCGCCGCCCAAGGTAAAAAGTTTTCCTTTAAGACTCATGTATCGATACTACTAGAGTAATGTTATCTCTTTTTCTTATTTTTCTCGGCCTTTGCAACGAATGTTTCGATGAGGAGTGAAAGTCCCGATACAATAGCATTATCTCGAAGATCTCGAAAAAAATGAGAGATGTTTTTGACATCATCGAGCGCGTCTTCGCTGAACCTGTCAATTCGGCTAAGAATCCGGTTTATACGGAAAAGTACCATTGCCAAAAGCGCGCTAACTACCACAAGCGAGACCGAGGCCAAGAAGAAGAATGTGGTGAAGACGTCAATATTGTTCATGTTTCTATTATATCAAAAGGAGGTAAGGGATACAACACGATAATGAAAAGCCGTCCGGGAGGACGGTTTTATATATATTTTTATGGAAGGAGTTTTTCGATAAATTTCTTTACCTCTGATTTAGGACGGTAGCCAATTACTGACGATATGAGATTACCGTCTTTGAAGGCGAGGAGCGCGGGAATAGAACGAATGCCAAAGTCGGAAGCGAGGTGCGTGTACATATCGATATCCACCTTAACAAAACGAACTTTTCCGGAGAATTCCTCTGCTAATGCCTCAAGAACTGGCTCAAGCATCTTGCAGGGGCCGCACCACGGCGCCCAAAAGTCAACCACAATCGGAAGATCGGCTTTCAACACTTCGCTCTCAAATGTCCCTTCGCTCACTGCTTTTATATTCGCCACATTATCCTCCTTCTTTAAAGAACAAATTGGGTGTCAGGAATAGTGTATAAAATAAATTAGGAGCTGTCAATTTTGCGATGGAAGACACGCTATTGTGCTTTCCTTATCGTCCTTGGCGAATTCGCGGGGATATTTGAGGTAATCACGGTAGATATCCTCACCCCACGCCGCAATAAAGCAGAGACGGTTTGCAAGAAGAAGATCCTGTATCTTTTTGATTGCTCGTGCACGGTTCTCATCGCGATATGTCTCGCTCACGAGTTCCGGAAAACACCACCACACCTCCTGCTTTGCTTCATTGGAAAGAATCCGGGGATGCGCTGTTATTTCGTGATACTTCTCTTCCCCCCACCAGCGAAGAAAACAGTCTTTATTATCGGTGAGATTGGCAATAAATATCCTGCCGGCTTCAAGACACGGGAACGCTTTCTGGAGTAGTTCGTCGCTTGGCGCGGAACGGCTCCGCAAGTATTTTACCCACCTGCCTCGTCCCCATGCTTCTTTGATACAATCCTTATTCTCACGAAGTGCCTCCACGAAACCAATCGTGTCGCTCGCAAACGACGGGGTGTTCCGGATCATTTCTCTATATAAAAACTCGGGCCAGATGTAGTCATACGCTACGTACCCGAGAATAATTAATACAAGAAACGCACCGACAAGTATCACTCGCATAGATTATATTATTATGCCATTGAGAATGCCGTGGAGCAGCACGCCTACTCCATAGGCCGTTATGGCGGCAACTGATCCTACGATGAGTATCTCAAACCCTCCCTTCACCCATGAAACTGGATTCACAAGGCTTCGAAGCGCCCCCACAGAAAAAAGTGCAACCCCCGTAAAAAGCGTGGAGAACGGGAAGAGCGCCTCGTGTGGGAAAAAAGGGGCTACAAAAGGAATCAGCGGGACGAATCCGGCAACAAAAAATGAGATAAATGTTGCAAGACCGTGTTTTGCGGGCACCTCGTGCGGGTTTATCTTGATACCAAGTTCGTGGTGCATCATAAGGTCTACCCAGACGTCACGGTTTTTGCTCACTACCTCCACCACCCGATCGAGATCCTGCCCCTCAAACCCCCATTCGGAAAAGATGTGACGAATCTCGTCAAGTTCAATTTCACGAAAATGCTCCACTTCCCACTCTTCTTTCTTCTTTTGTGCCTCGAAGTATTCGCGTTCAGATTTTTTCCCAAGATAATTCCCAATGCCCATTGAAATGCCATCAGCAAAAAGATTCGCAAAACCAAGGATAATGACCACAACCGGCGAGAACGCGGCGCCTGTCGCACCCGCAACAATGGCGAAGGTGGTGATGATGCCGTCATTCGCACCAAAGACAAAATCGCCTAGATACCGTCCCCGTTCGTGCCGATGATAAATATCTTCAAGTTGTTTTAGATCGCGAGCTTCGGGCTTACCCAAAAGGCGGGCCTTGCTCTCATGGAGTTCTTCAAGAGAAGTGTGCATAACTCAATTCTAAGATAAAAAGGGGGAAGAAAGAAGCTCTGGGATTAACCAGAGCTCTTTTTGTTCTTTATGGATGCGATACGATTTGCATATGTAGTGAGAAGCGCACCTAAGAAGATACCATTTGCTGCAACGCAAAGCAGTTCGTGGACTTCGCACACGCTCTCGCACGATTTCCGAATGATCCCTATCGCCTGCGGCATAGTGTGACTCTCGTCCCCAATTGCAATACTGAAAGAATCAAAAAGACCGTCATTCACCCCTTCTTCAAGAAGATCCGCAACGCGATGCATCTCTGCAACATAGGCCTCGAGATCGAGTTCGATTTGACGCTTATCATTAGTGATACCAGCGAGTTTGATCGCAAATGCGCGATCATCGCTTCCCTGAATTCCGCAACAGTGAGACATGAAGCGAACCTCCTTATTGATTCCTTGGGGGTGGTTGCCCCCACAGTACCCAACCGATAATGTACGCAATGGCGAGAAAGAGTATTCCCAGCGCAATAATGCCTGCGATAAAAGGATGGAAGAGAAGGAACGTTCCCACCCCCGCGAATACTCCAAGGATGAGTGCGCCGCCAAGCGTAGACAGTAACACTTTTTTCATCTGCTCCTCCTTTAAAAGAACTGGTGCATGTATTCTATCATAACAAGAGTTATATCGTGTGTCAAATTATTGGAACTTATCGCGATTTCGCATGATAATTTTTGTGTTTGTCGGATCCCACCTATTCTGTTTCGAGTTCTTGAGCGTCTCATTCATCAAGCTTCCGTCATCATCAACGTGCACGGCGCCGAAAATATGACCAAGCTCATGTTCGAGTGCCAATGTAAGTTGCCAAAACGCAAGTTTTATCACAGATCCGACGATAATACCGTTAAAAAGCGGGTAGGGATTTGCAATGCCAAGAACCTTCGCGTCACCATCTCGATCTTTCAAATCAAGGTCATCTTGAGTCACAAGGACCACAATATCACACAAAACCCCGTATCCTGTTTCAAATTCCTTGCGAATTTTCAGGAGATAAGAAAAATCCTTGAGTGAGACTTCGTCACGGTTTTCGTGGGCAATAATATAGAAATCGAGATCGAATGCATCGAATCCGTCCCGCGCTTTTCCGAGCGCCGACATCAACCGCACATATTCTCCGTCTGAAAAATCATCAGTAAGGACACAAAGAGAAACGAGCCGGGGGTCATGTTCATCGAGTACACCCTCAAAGAGAAGATCATCGGTGCTATAATCCCTCCCAAGAAAGCTCGTCGCAAATAGCAACAATCCAAGAACCGTACCCATCCACAGGATAGCAATGACTCTTCGCACGGGGAGCCTCCTTTGTAATTATCAATGTACTAATCCCAGCTTATACGAGGAGAAGTGCCGTGACAAGGTTGACCCCCACACCAATTGAGGACTTTTAAACGGTACGACATGCGACAAAAGGAATGCACATTGTACCGGGTGTATATCCTTCTCCCCGTCCTTATCTGAAAGCCGTGACGAGCATGTCCTCAATTAGTGTGGGGATTGACATAGGAAAGAGAAAGACGTAGCCTAAAAAGAAAGTTCTTTCCAAAAAAAGGAGGGGTAACCGATGCGAAAAATTATTACGGTTTTTGCAATTGCGGTACTGTCGCTTTTCGGGAGCGCCTGTACATCATCGGGGAGTCCA
>CAYJUQ010000020.1:0-12790 GCA_964373425.1 uncultured Candidatus Saccharibacteria bacterium | reverse complement strand
GAGACACAGTTCTGGATACAGGCGCTGCATGCCCCTTCAGATGTTTCAAGCGTTGGCGGCGGAGGAGCACCGGTGGAAGAACTAAGGCTTACAAGATCAGGGTTGATGGTGTTAAGAATAAGCCATGAGGCAAGGAGCACGAGGAGTCCGGAGATTGCGGCCCACATCCAATTTTTTGCTTCTCCCTGTTGTCCCGGGTTCCCGGCAGAGGCAACGTACTGGAGCGCACCAAAAAGGAGAATACCGAGCGCGCTAATTCCTGCGACACCAAGACCAAAAAGAAAAATATAACGGATATATCGGGGAACTTCAGTATCAAGAGAGAGTACATCCCCGCCGATAATGGGGTAGTCTACTGCTGTTTGTGCAAGAACAGTCCCCCCGATCCCAAGGATAGTGGAGGCAGCAAGGATAATGCCAAAAAATACTATAGAACGTTTCATGTGAGAATCCCGAGTAAGAACGCCCCTCCGAGTATTGCAATAACGCCAATCGCAATAAAGGGGAGCGCGGGGATAATAATAGTAACAACGACCCAAGCGGTGATACGGGCTAACGTTCGTACCGCCTGTTTTTTTACCTGTGTTTTTATCCGCGATTTTATCCGATTTTTTGCTTCCTCAAAAAGCGCTGCTCGCGCGGCTGCCGCTTGATCTTCTTGCCGTTCTAGGGCGAGCGCTTCTTGGTACGCGTATTCTTCATTCGTAACACCGTTTGGCATTTTATGGACTACAGGCCATAGACTGCAGTCTAGCGCATTTGTTAGGGAATCCTATCCCAAACCAAGGCGATGCCATAGTCTGTAAGCTGTAGTCAATCATTACATCACTTGTTCCTGCGTCTTTTGTAGTTCTTCTTTTGCCTGCCGAATTTTTAAAAGTTGTTCCGGGTCGGAGGTGATAATTTGATCCTCGGTGTAGGAGGCGATGATTTTTATCGCAATGTGTTTCTGCCCCGCGAAAAAGAGCCCTTCTCCAATCGCCGCCTCAAGCAGCATATACTTTTCTCCTTGGGTGAGGTTAAATGTTTTCACGACAGTATCGATCGTCGCGGGCGACTGCCGTAAGAGGAACTGTAAAGAAGAGTTTGTGACAATTGGTTTCCCGTAGCGTGACCCCATAAAATCGCCCACATCCTGTGTGATCGTCGTAAGTCCCAAGTAGTATTTCCGTGCCCGTTTCGCAATACCATAAAGGAAGGAAGCGCCCTCTTCATATTGCATGAGCCACCACGCTTCATCCACGACGAGCACCCGTTTCTTCACTTCTTGTCGTATGAGGTTCCAGACGTAGCGGAGAATGATGTACATCGCGATGGGACGAAGCTCCTCTTCCATATCACGGATATTGAACACCACAAGGCGTTTTGCGGTTTCAATATTTGTGTGTTGGTTTAAGAACTCGGCGTAGGTGCCTTTCGTGTATTTCTGGAGGCGTCGTGCGAGCGATGCCCCGCCCTCCATGTTTTCAAGAATTGCCTCGAGGTCAGAAAGAAGAGGGGGCGTGATGTGCGAGAAATCCGATTCAGGGGTGATATCGCGCGATGCATAGGTTTCACTGACCGCGGTATCAATAATGGCGCCCTCCTCCGGGGTGAGCCCGCCCAGCATAATACGGAGCAACCCTACGAGGTTGATGATGTTTGAACGGAGGAGATCTCCCGGGTTTTCGTCCTCCCCGGGTAGAGGGAGATCGAAGGGGTTGATGTGGTGGGGAGAGGTGAGCGAAATTTTAAAGAATGCGCCTCCTACCGCTTCGGCCAAGTACTGATACTCATTTTCGGGATCAATGATAATGACATCCACCCCCAGCATGAGAGAGCGAAGCACTTCAAGTTTTACCGCATAGCTCTTCCCCGAACCGCTTTTTCCGAAGATGACAGAGTTTGCATTCTCAAGTTCAAACCGATCAAAAAGCACTAAACCTGAGTTATGGCGGTTGATGCCGTAAAGGATCCCCGCCCCCTGGGAGAGTTCGAATGAGATAAAAGGAAAGGCGGAAGAGATTGAACCGGAGTTGAGGGGTGTCGAGATTTGGAGTTTATTGATACAGAGAGGAGAGGTGGAATCAAACCCCTCCTTTTGTTCGTAGATCGCGGTTTTGATGTCGATAAGCTTGCTTTCAAGGAGTGAGCGTATCTCGTTTTCAATGCGGTCAAGGTCTTCACGACTATCCGCATAGATGGTGATGTAGAGCGAGAGATTAAAGAGGCGTTCCTCGGCTTCCTGGAGTTTGTCACGGAGATCTTCGATGTTCCTGTACGCCGCCTCAAGCAACGGATCGCGGACTTGGCCTTTCTGTTCCCGTTCGACAACCTGCGATTCAACTTCTGCAATTTTCTTCCTAAGGTTTTTGAGGGCGATTGCACTATCGATAGGTTCTATAAAGAGTGCGGCATCGAATACCTCACTATAGTTGATAATAGAAGAGAACCACCCCGTACTTAAATATTTTGGATAGCTGAAGACGAAAAAAGTCCGTGCAATTTTTTTCCCCACCTGTACGTTGCTTGCCGCAATTTCAAAGGCCGAGGGCGCGACGACATCTTGGAGGGTCGTTACCCCTTCCTGGTATACCTCTTCCGCTGTTTTTTGTGTGTCGTCACGTTTTTCCTTTGGGTTGGAACGTGCGAATGGGTTAGGAAGTTTCACCATGGTGTTAGACGCCTGGCGAAGGAGCGCTCATCGCCCCCTCAATGGCGCCCTCGACCGGGGGGAGCGAACCTTCATCCGGGTTATAGAGGCGCCAGTAGAGTTCAAGGACTTCTTCTGTAGAGAGCATGCGAGCGTTGACGCCGATACGGATAAGTCCGCTCGCGATATATTCGATCCGCTGCATAAGCTGTCCATGAAGTTCAAGGAAGGTCTCATGGGTGAGCACTTTTGTTTTTTCTTTTGAAAGGTTGAACGTTTCTTTAAGGAGACTAGTAACGGGGGGTTTAACCCCTCCCGCACCGAGCGGCACCACGACGAAGAAGAACTTCGTCATGATGTTGATGTGCGAGACAAGACTAGAGATGAAGCTCACGTATTCCTTTGTCTGCATTTTTAAAAGATCGTTCACCTCCTCCTCTTCGCGTTTCCGAAGACGGTCGATATATTCATCAATCTCAACCCGGCGTGACTGTACGATAATTTCAACAGGGAAATCGAGGGAGTTCAAAAAATCTTGGTAGGCGTAGATGATCGCATTTTGTTCTTCTTCGGATTTTAACGCGAAGTTGATCCCCGATGCCATGAGGACGGCGCGGAGGTCCCCATTTTTAAGCACTACAACTCCTTCTCGGATTTCAGTAAATTCAAGAAAGGTTTGCGAAGAAGCTAATTGTCGTTTTCCCGTCATACGTATTATCGCAGTCGAATTTTCACTACTTGGTTCGTTTCATGCTGTCCAACTGCCACGCGACATGCCTGAGTTTGTTGAATTTCGCCTCGGGATGGAGTGTTTGAGAGGGGCGTGTTGCGGTATCCCTCTCCTCCTTTCGAGAAAGAGGAGACTGCTCCATGCGGGCAAGCCGCTTCCAGCGATACGAACGAGGCTTCAGAAAAAAATTTGAGAGAGAATTGAGAAAGAATAAGAAATCACGGCCATTTACCTTCCAAAATGCGAGCGCACCGGCTATAGCTCCAATGATAGGCGTGAGCATCAAAAAGACATAGAAGTTGATGTAGAAAAGGATAAATCCTAGGCCGCCCGCGGCGGCAACATAGAGAAATTGCTTCAGCGTGAAAGGCCCGATGATACGATCTTCGATGTCGATAAATTGGGGAACTTGGAATTGCACTGAGCGGACTACAGTCTACCGTCTACGGCTTTGCGTGCGGTAGTCTGTAGTCAGTAAGCTATAGATTAATCTTTTGAGAGATCCACCACATTGCCTTCAACTTTAGGCCCCTCGTCCTCGTCTACCGGTTCAAGGTAGGTATCTTTTCCAGGTGGGATTGTTCCTTGCCAAGAAGAGGGAGGCGGTAAGAGTTTCTCCCCATTCTTTTCAGACGTTTGTTCTCTAAGATCGAGCGGTTCTGGTTTCATACCTTCATGCGAGTAGAGGCGATAGAGTTCCGGCATAACCGCATTAAAGATTTTTGCTTTTGTCTCTTCCGCAAGGTGGAGCGCGTCTTCACTCCGCATGCCGAGATCTTCTTCAAGCGCTTCCTTAAACTTATTTATAGGTAAGAAACCAAGGAGTACGTATCCGGCAAGTTGCGTGAATCGCGCAGTCTGATCTTTGAGAGCATACTGTTTTGCGAGTGCGTCGATTACCTCTTCGGTTGCCTCGGCCCCCATTATTTCCTTGATACGGGGAGAGGCGTTTTTTAAACACTCTTGCGTTTTTTGTATAGCGATGTAGTGCATAGTTTATTCTTCTCTACGCGACAGGCGGCGGCTCATCGGGCGGTGTTTTCTTTTCTTCCTCCCCCTCTTTTTTCGGCAGTTCTATATTGTAGCTTGCAAGAAGTGCCAAATTTCGTTCAAGGGCCCTCGCGAGACGTTCATTATTGATGCTGGGGTGGGTGAGCGCCCTCACGATATCCCCAAGCTTATTGCCGAATACAGTGAGTGTCTGCTCAAGTGCTTCAATTTGATCTCTTGTTCCTTCCTGCGCCATTCTTACGTAGTGTTCTCCTGCCCACGTCTTCTGTACCGCATTCGTTACCTCCTTATCTCGTATGGCCTCGGGTGACATCTTCGCACCCTCCGCTGGCCTTACCCCCTTTATGAACTTTTCAAACTCCGCTTCATGCAACGTGCCGTCATCCTTCCGGAACCGTTTCATCTGTTTTGCGATCTCGAGCCTCGCAATCATAAGCGGGCGGGATCTCCCAAATCGTTCCGCAGCCTCCATGGTAGCGAGGAGTTCGCGTTCACCCTTCGCATCTACTCCAAATCCACTCTCTTTGGTGAGCTTCCCCTCTTCCGCAAGCGCAGTTTGGAAAGCGATACGTTTCGGAAGATCTGTCGTGGTGCGTGCCATACTCATCTGTGCGTCTTTTGAAAATTTCCGTGCCCCCGCAATTTCTTGATCAACGATACCCCGCACCTTCTCTTCATAGGTATAGAGCGGTTCGATGAATTGTCTCGCACCAGTTTTTACCATGCCGCCTACAACCGGTACTCTACTGATCGCGCGTCCTACTCTTCCCTCACCCGCGGCAATCTGCGCCGCGGTTCGTGCGCCCCAACCTGCGGCAGGCTTCCCTGCGCGGATTTCAGCTTCCCGTATCGCTCTTCGTGTAACAGGAGTTACCACTCTTCGCTGCGCAAGTTGCAAGGTGCCTCTTCTGAATCGGTTTGCATAGCCCCCCACAATCGTACCTGCCTGACCCGATGATCGGAGGGCAATGTTCCAGCCCATGACGAGGAAGAAGAGGAGCGCAAAATAGCGCATGAACATGACGAGTAGCCTTTCAGCGCCTGATATGTCGCCGCCAAACGACGAGGTACGCATGAATTCGCCAAGCCATATCGCAAGCCAGATAAAAAATGTCGCCCCCACCCCCCAAAAGGTCCAGGTGATAAAGTTCTTCCACCACATATTGAAGTATTGCTGGGTTGCAGGGAGAATTGCGGCAACAAAGGCGAGGGGCGAGAGGATAATGAGAATCCAGAGCGCCACCACGCGGACAATAAAGAGGATGGCGAACCCCCCGATCGCAATTGCCGCAAAAAGGAGGATAAAGAACGCGATCACATACCCGACACTCTCCGCCATCTCTCCCCCTGCTTCACCCGAGAGCGCCATATCCAAAATACTGCCAATATTGAGGCTTGCGGCAAGCGATTCCCCGACCTGACCTTGGGGGAGTGCGGAGAGGAAGAAATTAATGAAAATCTGTGCGGCATCAAGGAAAACGCCGGTGATCACCCGTGAGAAGTTAATGACGAGCGCCGTAATAATGAGGCGCGGGAGTGCGCGCTTGATCCCGTACGACTCCTGCCGGAACATGGTGGCAAAAGCAATTACCACCATAATGAGAATAAAGAACATGTTTGCAAAATCTCTCACGTGGGTCCACCCCCGTATCACAAAATCATTATGAGTGATATTGAAGGGACTGTTGAACTCGGCGGAGAGCACAAGGTCAAGGAGTCTTCCTGCAATTGAGAGGAGGAAGGCCGGGATCTTGACGATGAGTTCGAGAAGAGGGTTGAGTATGATATCGAGGAATTTCTCCGCTCCCTTTGAGATTGTTGCGGTTATCGCTCCACCAACGCCCCCGCATGCATTCGGTCCACCGACCGCCCCGCTCAATTCATTGATTCCGACTTGTAATCCCACCCCGACTGGCCCCCCGAGGAGCCCCAACCCAAAACAACCCACGCTATTTAAAAGGAATCCACCCGCGTCTTTGAAGATATCATCCCATGGGCCAGCCTCGACATTATGCAACGGGAAAAGGAGCGTCGGTACTACGATACCGAGCAGTACGAGAACTGACAATATTTTGTAGTGTTTTTGGCGCATTTATCTACGCTTTTCCACAAATATGTTATGGGGCGAAGTTAATATCAAGGGCATTTCTGCATGCATCAGCATCCAGTTGCCCCAGCCATTCGCAGAGCGAACCGGTAATAGTCTCGATGAAGATCGGTCCTCCAAATATTGGTGCGCCGAACCATTTCTTGAGGAGTTTATCCCAGTTATCCGGAGAGCTCGACGGGTTATCGGTGTACTGGTAGAGTTCCACAACATCACGGTACCAGCGGTAGAGGGGGAAGATAGTGCCTAAATCAGTTCCATCCCCCACGTATCCAAACAGTTCTTTCCATTGTTCTTCTGGCGGCGGCGCACCAGCTCCTGTTGCGGTAAGATCGGTCCTGAGGTTATTCCAAAGGGTTGTCGGGGTGTAGTTGAGAGGGGTTCTATTATAGTCAGACACGTCTTCCCAAGGCGCGGGAAGTCCGCCGGGGATGAGAGTCCCTTCAAATGTTTTGTAGGAGGGCGGTTTCGGTTTTAGCCATGCGTCAAGAATGGTCCATTTATTTTGATCTCCGCCGTCAACGAAATTATTATTCGTGTTCCCAATAAATCTTCTCAAAAAATCAGGATCGCCGAGCGCACCGGCGCCGAGCCCAGCGCCGGTATTTTGTCCGAGATTATACCGCTCCAAAATTTGTCTTCGTGTAAGACCTCCCACATAAGGCGCGTCAAGCAAGTTAGGGTCAAGTCTTACGTCTTCAAGGAGAGGGCGAAGATCAAGAAATGATTTCTGTGCGAGGTCAAACTCTGCTTGCGTTGCCGCCTGCATTTTTTGGAGGAGTATGGCAGCGGGGGAGATCACATTTTCTGTCTCATAGGGCAGGACCGCACTAATTCCTGCGATAGTTTGTCCTGTAGGGAGATAGGCCCACATTTTTTCAGGACGTATGCCCTGACCCGCAATATACTGGGCAAAACGGCTTTTTTCATATTCATCAATAATCTGGCGCGCATAATTTTCTACGCTTGTCCGGGTGCTCGCGATATTATGATTTGCATCAAACGAGAGCATGAGCTCGTCCCATGACCATATTTTCCCCTCTTTTTCAATTCCGGAGAGTGACTGGCGCAATGTTGCATAGAAAGGCGATGCCGTTTTCCCCTCCTCGGTGATTAACATGGGGAGCGAGGAACTCACGACACTACACACACTCTTTGTGTAGAATTCTCGTGGAGGGGCAATCACAAACTTCTCCAGTTTACGGATGAGTCCGAGCATAATTTTGACGCCAAGCTCATCCCGTTGCCAGTTGCTGTCGCAGGTCTCCGCTTTGTAGAGCCAGTAGTTTTCTCCGGTCACCGAATCAGTAACCTCTTCTGTTCTGCACTGTTCTTCCGATGCATCACCGAACGGGAAGAATTTCCAATCTCCGAAGTAACAGTAGACAAACTCCCTCGATTTCTGGAGCGGCTCTTCGTAAAGGAAGTCATCAACATTCGTAATTATCCTCCCCTCTTTTGTGATGATATAATCTGCTCCGGTTGCCGGATCCTTTATTGTTATTTTTTCTCCCTTGTCCTGCAGTTCTTTCCGCGTTTCGTATACAAGTTTTCCTACGTCTTCCCGGGCTTTCTCCACATTTTGCAGCTCAAACGATGTCGTAAAGTCCTCTTCTCGTTTCTGGAGCGTCTGGAAGAGGTCGAACATGAATTTTTCGAGGCTCTTCTCAAAATCGGTATCTGCTTCAAATCCCACGACGTGTACCGGAACCGCGGCGCTCGTTTCAAGATAAGGGAAAAGAAGCGATGCGACAAGGATCGCTCCAAGAAAAATCTGTGTTGTGTGTTTCAACATTCTTATTACCCTCCGTACGTTACCAAGGGGTTAGTACGGGAGTACGTCTGGCGGTAGATCGATTTGGTATGTCGCGACAATGGTTCGCAACTCTTGTTTGAGGGTATTGGCGGCATTGATAATAGCAACACGCTCCTCTGAATTCCACGTCTCTTTCACCGACCCCTTCCGTTTGTAGATAGTATCATCAAGGAGCGTGATGAAGCGTTGGGTGACATTGATGCTTTTTTCATGAAAAGAGAAGAGTTCTTGTGGAGGGGAGAGCGTTTTGAACACTTCAAGCGCATTGCGGTACCTATCGCGGATCTTCATGAGATTGGTGGAGTTTCCCTCCTCGGCTTCGGCAAGCGCAACCTGCAGAGCGAGCTTATCTTGCGGGAAGGGGATTTGTGAAGAGGCGATAAGATAATTTTTGATGTCCTGTTTCAGTGTTTCGAGCCTCGAGTCTTGCGTTTTTTGTTCCGGGGCGTTCCCCTCCCCTGTTTTTTCCTTTTCTGCTTCGCCACTCTCTTTTTCATTGGCATTGCCAAAGAGAGAGAAAGGGTTGAAAGAGAATCGCGACGGGGCGGGGGGTGCAGGCGGCGTTTCTGTGGGTGACGTTTGGTCATTGAGGGTCTTGGTGAGCGACGCAGTTTTTTTGGGGTGCGTTGGTGCGCTCATCCGTTGCTCATAAAAATACAACCCTCCGAGAAACAGCGTGATTGCGACTGTAATGAGCGCGAGCTGCTTCATAGACCATATTTCTTTGTCAACTCTTGTTTTTGTATCTCTATGTTCTTTCCGGTCTCCACGAGTTTCTGGCCGAGACGTAAGTTCCAGACGAGCCGCACCGGATCGCGTTGGGGCGCAAGGAGCGTGGCGAACATGCCTTTTAACGTGCGGAACATGCCAACGTACGTTTTGTGGAGTTCGAGCGCTTCACGCGGTACCTCGATTGCGCGGTATTGCTGTTCAATAAAATCAAGCTGGTTTACCCCTTTCTCAACGTTGCGTGTGTCGCCGTCAATTGCCTCGGAGGCGACTTCGAAGTACGAGACGCTCGTCGTGGGGAGCGGTACCGCACTCACTGCGGCAAGATAAGCGCTGATTGCATCGGCGCCCGACTTTTGGCTGATGCGCAGTTCGGCGTCATCCACGGAGGTGAGGAAGGGCGCTTTCTCGCCTGTTGTGGTGAAGAACTCTTGGATCGCATTGACATCAATTTGCGGATCGGGTTCACCAGATTTTGATTGTTGCCATAAAAAATACTGGATGGTGGAGTTCTTCTGGTATGCCGTATTCTCCCCTATTTTACTCTGTCCAGATTTTGTAGGATCAAACCCCGCGCGCACCTCGTCGCCATCGCTGTAGCTATCACCATCGGTATCCTTTTTTAAAAGGTCGCTTCCGTAGATAATTTCTTTCGCGTTCGAGAGACCGTCTCCGTCATCGTCTTTTACGAATGAGTAGGATTCTTGATTGGTTTTCAGATTCGATGATGCGGTTCCTTCATCGCGTCCCGTTTCAAGTGTTTCTGAAAGTTGTAAGGATGCGGGGAGAAAATTTTTAAGCGTCTTTGCAAGTTCTGCGCCCCGTTCAATAACAACAACTCCTCCAATAAGTACGAATATGGCGAGCATCCATTTCCACTGCTTCATGGAGCGAGATAATAATTAGTTCATTATAGCAAATCGGAACAAGAAATACTACAAAACTATTAAATGGATTTGACCTTGGGGACGAAGCCACGGTATACCCTACCATTGTGCGCTCCTAGAGTAGTGAGGTTTGGAGGAATCAGTCAAATCCATGGAATCAGCGTTCGCCCGGAAATACAAAGAAAATCTTTGTATTTCACTCGCTCACTTGATTATAACAGAAATCTTGTTTGCTGTTATGGATGTATTGTCTCACCCCTCAATATTGAGAAGAAACGTGTGCGCACATGGCGGTACTGGGTAAGCGCAAAGAGCGCGAGAAGAACGACGAGTGCATCACCGAACCGTTCATAGATCGTGTGTTTTCGTGATACGTGGATCGGAATATCCACCATGGCCCAGCCTTCTTGGAAGTACGGAAGACGCATTGCCACTCTACCCGTTTCGAGCGTGAGGGCGGTTTCACCAACATTGGCAGCTTCAAGAACGGGGGTACGCGTTTCAATGGCGCGGAAACGGTTGAGCACGGCGTGCTCGTGAATCGCCCTTTTGCTTTTGAGGTCTGCATCGTTTGAGGGATTAATAAGGAACAGCGCCCCGCTTTTTACGTAGGAACGCGCGAGCCTGCCGAGGCTATTTTCTGAACACATGGGCGTTGCAAACGATGTGGTATCGTCGATCGTGAATACATGAGGTGCTTCTCCCGGAATTTTGTACGCAAAACCAAGCGCGTTCGCCATTTTTCGTAAAGGAGAAAGAACATCTGGGATATACTCTGGGCCAAAGAGCGGTTTTGTCTTATTATACCACTCCATATCTTCTTCGGAAATGAGCACCATGGTACCGTAGTAGAAGGGTTTTTGCAGAGAAAAGTTATGAGGATACGTGTAGGTGCCAAAAAGGAGCGGTATATCAATTTCTTCCTGGAAGCGTTTTACGGAAGTGAAGTAGTCCGGTTCAAGGATCTCAAGGTGCGCGCCACCGTTCGTCTCTTGGAAGAGCCACGAGGTAATCGATGCCTCTGGCCACACCACAAGATCCGGACGTTCCGGGGACGAAGTGCGGAGCCCCTCGCGCGTGATACGTATAAGTGTTTCGATGCGTTTCGCAACATCCTTGCTTTTCGGATCATCGACACGGAAATTCGGCTGGATGGCAAGTATTTTGATTCGGGCGTTCGGTGATACCCTCGATTCTTTTCGGAGCGATATGATTCCGTACGCGTACGTGGCAAAAAAAATGATCATCGTAGCGAATAGGAGTAGTGTCCATGTTGCGGGGAAGGTTGCCTTGCGTAATTGCGCGAGGTTTTTCAGGACCACGAAGAGCGAGGCGTTCACAAGCAGCACAATAAATGAGAGGAGGTAGATGCCACCGATATCAACAATTTGAATGAGCCGTAGTGATCCATACTGCGACTCTGCGATATTGAAGAGCGGAAAGGCAAATACAAGATCACGGATGACAAAGTCTGCCACCACCCAGAGGGCCGCAAAGGTGAGCGCCCAGATATATGAAGGAGTGCGGCGTGTGGCGGCAACAAGAAAGGCAAAGACCGGGAAGTGCACTGCGCCCCAGAAGAGCGTTGCCGCAAGCCATCCGAAAAACACTACACTTTCGATATTGTTGAGCCACCACATCCCCGCGCCGTAGTGGATGAAGCCAAAGATGAATCCGAGGAGGAGTGCACGTCTTAGTGATGCATGTTCGAGCGCAAACAAAAAAGGCACGAGGCTCACCCATGCCAAGAGCGGGATTTCAATACCGCCGGGAAGTGCGAAAGATACAAGTACCGCAGAAAGAATTACGAGAATAATCTTCAGAGGCATGGGCGTATCAGAGTGTCAGTGTGCCAGATTTTAAATTATTTTGACACTGCGATACTTTTGACACCCTGACATGTTTGATTAGGGCAAATCTTTAAGGCATTGAAAGACCGTTTCCGGGTTAAGACATACCCCAGCTTTTTCTACAAAAAAGTGGAGGTGGGGGCCAGATGTTATGCCCGTGTTATTAATTCTTCCCAGCATCTGCCCTTTTGTCACGTGTTGATCGGAAACAACTGCAAAGTCATGAAGATGGCAGTAGTTTGCCTGATCAACGGGATTACCGCCATCGCAATAAACTCTAACCCGGAGACCACATGGCTCACCCGGATCAGTGAAAATTTGTGCAGTCCCATCACACACGGCAAAGACCGGCTGGCCGGTTGGATCCTCACTGCATCCGCCGACATCGACCGAATTGTGAAGCCCGTCGCTTCTCAAGCAGTCGCCGCATGCGTTTCCTGCAGGACAATTATAGACACTGGTGATGCAAAAATCGAAATCACCCGATACATTAAGCGGGCATCCATCGGTAATAGCGGGGCATCCGCCCGGCGGGCAGGGGTCTGGGCGTGGACCCGGCGGCGGTTCATCTCCCTCGGGATCCCCTATCCCGAATTCGCATGCGCACTTTCCTGTTTGTGAATCCCAGATCCAACCCGCGCCTTTCGTACCTCCCGCTTCACATTTCGCCTTACAGCTCCAGTCGTCACACACCGCATAGTCGATATCTTCACAGGTAGTGGTTGCGGTGAAGACATCACACGCCCACGCAGTTTCGGACTGCGAACAGGTAGAGACAGATTCATCCTGGAAGAGTCCCCTTGTCCATACCGACCATGTGTACGTTTGCCCGGCAGTTATATTCGTGAAGGTATAGGTGAGGGCGTTTCCCACATTGACCGGAGTTGGAGGGAGAGGTGCAGAAGTATCGAGAGTACTTCCCGCATTAAGTACGACCGTATAGGTGCCGTCCCATTTTCCCGTTGCGAAGCTTCCGCATCGCCACGCACCGCTGCAGCCAAGGTTTGGATCTTGAAACTTTCCATTCG
>CAYJUQ010000019.1:0-13120 GCA_964373425.1 uncultured Candidatus Saccharibacteria bacterium | reverse complement strand
CGATCCACCCAACAAGGCCAAGCCCTACTACCTTCAATATCCGTTTCACATCTCCTGAAAAGACCACGAGGGATAAACTGCCCAAAATGCCAAATAAAAAAGCTCCTGAAATATAGGAGAATGGATTGATAAATGCTTCGTCACTCCCCACAGCACCCCGATAAATGTCTAAACCCCACAGGGCGCCGGCGAGGCCGAAACCGATGGCGGGGGTAATGATGTACTTGAATTTATCGCTCTTGAGTAGGTGAAACCCCATACTAGTTGAATGAAACACAAAACGACTCGAGGGTCATGTTCTCTAATGTACTATCTCTTCATCTTTCCTGTCAATTCCCACCAACACGATTCACCCCCGATTTACCTATCCCGGCAAATACTTCCACGCTTTTAAGCGTGGAAGTATTTGTCTGATTTCAATTTGACGAGAAAAAAAACTTGGCGAGAAAAAAACTATGAGATAATTATGAAATCCGGAATGGATTATTTATTGTTTCAGAAGTTGATCTATTCGTTTATAAAGTTCTGACTTCTGATCCATCGCTCTCAACACACGCGTCATCCGTTCTCTTTGTTTCTTATTCGCATTCCGGACGAGATCTTCGATAAGCATTTCTGGCCAAAAAGCTAATGGAGCGCGTCGTTTGAGGTTTCGCCAAAGGTGATCCCGCGCAAGCGAGGGTTGCTTTAGCTTTCTTTTCGTTCGTTGCTCCACAAGTCGGTATCCGTCACCGTATATTTTCAGCCATTCACCTACCCTCGCGATGGTAGCGGGGCCAACCTTCAGACTGTTTTCGATTTCACTGAATGTCCAGCCAGCCAAAAGAAACTTTGCAATTTTAAGACGACGCGCAAACATACGCGCCTCAACATTCGAAAGGAGATCCGATAAAAACTTTCCTGCCTCTTCCGGAGTACTCAAGGCAACGAGTGCTTCACAAAACTCTACAAGTAACTCTTCGTCTTCTTTCGTGAGTGGTTTTGATAATCTTGATCTCGCCATTAATGCGTGACCCCATCCCGGCAAATACTTCCATGCTTAAAAGCATGGAAGTATTTGCCGGATGGGAATTATACAATATAAATCTGTCTCGCAGTATGGGTCTGTCTAACAATATAGATCTGTCTAGCAGTTCTTATACCGTCTGTCAAACGCAGGGGTATCCTCAATGCCAAGCATTGGGGGGCTTGTCGCGAAGATTGTCAATTTTATACTTGGTGGGATGGTTAGATTTTTCGCTGTAGGATTATTCCCGGGTTTTGAACTATGATAAAACGCTTGCGGTATGTACATCCGTGTGGTAATATCAACCATTCCGCACTTTGAAAATGTACCCAGAAAGGCGGCTGTTGGATGAATATCGCGTTCATCTTTGTGTTTTTGATTTTGAACCTTGTAATTCATGAAGCTGCGCATGCGATTGCGATGCGAAGGTATGGTGTAGAGATTAAAGAAGCGGGGCTCGGCATCCCGATTCCGGGATTTATATTTCGGTTTCGAGTACCATGGCTCTCGTTCCCCTTAACCCTCTCCCCCATCTTCCTCGGTGCTTATGTTGAGCCAACACCGCGAGGCAATCAACAAACAAATGCCCTCCCCTACCGCGAGCGCGCTTTGATTTTCGGCGCGGGAGTGCTCGGAAACGTCCTTGTGGGGAGTCTCCTTACGATCATCGCGCTCTTTATTTTCAAAGATCTTGGTGAACCGGCGGTCTACATTCGTCTTATCGCCATGACTGCGATTGCCCTTGTCATCGTGCGATTTTCGAAACTATTCTGCAGCATCGGTATTCCGATACTCGGCCTTGCGTTTGTGGGCCTCCTCCTCTACACCCTGATTCCAGGACTTATAGAAAACTTTCAGGAATCAGCGCTCCACGGCGGTGCTCCGGCAGACAAAGATCCGATACTGATCGGCCCCATCGGCATCACGCATGAAGCAACGACGTTGAAGACGGCGATCGAGGTGTTCCGCCTTGCGGTGGCTATCTCCTTCGGAATCGGCATTTTCAACATGCTGCCGCTTCTGCCGCTTGATGGTGGCAGGATTTTCGGGATGATTATCGAACGGGTGCTCGGAAAACAAGCGCTGCCGCTCTTTGGACTCGTCTCGATAGTTGCAATTGTAACGCTTATCTTCCTTATCTTCGCAGGAGACATTAATCGATTTTTGTAGATTAGTTTTTAAAAGCCGTCGCTAAAACGGCTTTTTAAAATATGTGTTCAAGGGGTGGACATAGTCTCCATCATAAGCTATAATCCTAGGTCATAGTACATTGATAATTACTGGAGGGATACCATGCACGTGGTGTATTCGATGGAAGAACCCCCGAGTTCATTTACCAAATCTCTTTTTCTTGCCGGACCAACTCCTCGATCAGCAACGGTTGCATCGTGGCGGCCTCGAGCCCTGCGCATTCTTACGAAGTGTGGCTACGACGGGGTAGTATTTGTCCCCGAAAGCAGAGATGGAAAAATGACCTGGTCATACCGCTCACAAATCGATTGGGAACATCGAATGCTCGGAATCGCAGATTGCATCGTATTCTGGGTACCAAGGAATCTGAAGACGATGCCCGCCTTTACCACAAATGTCGAGTTTGGTCTTTGGGCCGAATCGGCAAAGGTTGTCTTTGGTGCTCCCCAAAAGGCACCGAAGACTAACTACCTACGCGTTGTAGCTGAAAAAACAGGTATCCCAGAAGCCCATACGTTACGGGAAACCATTGCGTATGCGCTTCAAATGGTTGGCAATGGAGCTCTTCGCGCGGAAGGCGAACGGTATGTTCCTCTCATGATCTGGAATACATCTCAATTCCAGTCGTGGTATCAAACCCAGCAAGGAGCAGGAAATCGTCTTGATGGCGCCGCAGTAAAATGGGTATTCCGCGTTGGCCCGAAACGCAATAATGTTTACTGTTGGGCCCTGCATGTAAACGTCCATGTGGCCAAAGAAAACCGAAACAAAACAAACGAGGTTATCCTCTCTCGGCCCGACATCTCTACGGTGGTCATGTACTACCCCGAGAGCAAGATTCTGGAATCAAAAGTTGTGCTTGTCCGTGAATTTCGGAGTCCTGCCCGAACTCCCGATGGATTCATCTGGGAACTTCCCGGAGGTTCATCGTTTACACCAAATACTGATCCTCTCGAAGTCGCTTCCGAAGAAGTAAACGAAGAAACCGGATTCTCGGTAGAGAAAGAACGCCTTAAGTCACACGGCAGGCGGCAGCTTGTTGGAACTTTTTCGACCCACACGGCCCATGTATTTTCTGTGAAGCTTACGCAGAAAGAACTTGAGTGGCTGCATCAACAAGAAGGGATTGTCCATGGGCTAAGCAAGGATAATCCCACGGGCGAGAGAACCTATGTTGAAATCCGATCTCTTAAAGAATTGCTCCTCGAAAATCTTGCTGACTGGAGTACGGTTGGTATGATTCTCTCGGTTATTATGAAACCTGATGTATGAACATTCAAAACCATCAAAAAGCCTATGGCATCTTGCCGTGGGCTTTTATTATTAAACTACCCAGAATGTTGACAATATAAATCAATTTTGCTAAATATGATGTGTCTATGCAGGACACATGCTGTTCCTTGAAAGGGGGTAAACCGTGTTCTCCAAAGTTATCGGAGTTCTCATCTGCATTGCGGCAATTCTTGGCGGTATCGCGGTATGGTCCTTCATGTTCATCACCGGGATTGTGGGGCTTGCAGAAGCCCTCACAAGCACTCCGATTGATGGAAGCGACGTCGGCTGGAATATTGTGAAAATCCTCTTCGCAGAAATGGCAGGGGGTGCCCTTGCCCTTATCGGCGTCTTCTGGGGTCTTGCCATCGCCTCTCTTGGCGATCGGTAATCCACACTCACTCTAAAATCGAAGGTAAAAATCTCCCGTGCAACATACAAAGCGGCGCCACAAAAAGCCGCTTTTTGTTTTCACCCGCAGTATGTTCTTCAAGAAATCTTGACACGAGAGAAAAATTTTGCTATCATACCCACATCGCTTAGCCCACCCGCCAAGACAAAACAAGAGATGGGAGGTATAAGTTGAAGCGAAGAACTGAATCACTTAAAGACGAGTCAGATAACCGACTCTGTATTGAAAGGCTCTCTCGAAGGACCGTAATCCGTGTTATCACAAGAAACCCCTCGACACCGACCTCGTATGAGCTCATCGTCCTTGACCCTAAAAAGAGAAGGGTATTCCTCAATGGAGGAAAACACTTTACCAAAAATGGGGAGGAGGTCTGGTTCCGCGGATCGAAAGGAACCGACAACGTGCTCAAGGCCGGATGGATTATCAGGGGGCTGCGACTCGAATTCGGTCTTGAGGGTGGTAGTGCAACATTGAGTACGGGCGAGGTGGAATCATTCGAGATACTAAAAAGAAAGTGAAACAAAATGCCACGCAAAGAACCGCGTGGCATTTTACATAGCGCAACCGTAGGGGTCTGCCCCCCCGTTCTATTTAATCTTTTTAAGATATGATCGGAGCTCGGCGCTAAGGTCTTTTCGCTTCATCGCGAAGTGGATTTGCGCCTTCACATAGCCAAGTTTGTCGCCGCAGTCAAAACGCTCTCCCCTAAATTCAACGCCGTAAAGTGGTTTTCCTTCGGCAAGCCATGAAAGGAAAAAATCGGTAAGTCGTGTTTCAAACGGAAAGGATTGCCCCCGGCGAATCACTTTCTCTAACGTTCCCATACTGCGTGGAGGAAGAACGTACTTCCCTACAATCGTAAGATTGGAGGGCGCCTCCCGGGGTGATGGCTTTTCCACAACGCCTGCAATGCGGTACGTTCGCTCTCTAACGCGCGTTGCGCCTACGACGCCGTAGCGGTGGAGCACCTCGCGAGGTAAACGCTCAAGCGCCATAATGGGTGCACGGTATTTCTCAAACGCCCGAAGGAGCTGTTTTAAAACGGGGGTTTTTGCATCTACCACGTCATCGCCGTAGAGCACGGCGAACGGCTCATCTCCCACCATACGCTTTGCGCAAAGTATCGCATGGGCATCGCCCCTTGGCTCATGCTGATAGACGAACGAAAATGATGCAAGACGAGCAACATCCCGCACGATCTCAACCAGATCGTGCTTTTTTCGTGAAAGGAGCTGCCGTTCAAGTGCGTGATGTTTTGAAAAGTGGTGGCGGATAGTTTCCTTGTCAGGAGAAATAACAAAAATAACCTCTTGGATACCAGAGGCCACTGCTTCTTCGACAAGATACTGCACCACTGGCGTATCAACAATGGGAAGAAGTTCCTTGGGGACTGCTTTTGTTGCCGGCAAGAACCGTGTGCCAAGCCCTGCAACGGGAATAACAACTTTTTTTACCTTCCAAGACGTCATAGTACACGGAGGTCTCGCCCTCGTGAGAAGGGGGCGAGACCTCCGCACACGTTATGCGATCGGAAGTGCCGATGCGTCATGCAAAACCTTCCGCCCGCCATACTGCTTTTGGTAGTAATCCTGGTACGCACCTGATTTTATACGCCGCCACCACTCCTCGTTGTTCCTGTACCACGCGATGGTGTCGCGAAGCGCCTCTTTGAAGCGGTACTTCGGCTCCCAGCCAAGACTTTGTATTTTTGCTGCGCTTATCGCGTAGCGTCTGTCATGTCCCGGCCGATCCTCAACGTATGTAATCGAGCTTTCGTCTTTCCCCAGCTCCTCAAGAATGACCTCGGTAATTTCACGGTTGGTCCGTTCGTTCGCTCCCGCGATGTTATAAATCTCCCCCGCGTTCCCTTCGTGGAGCACGCGATCAATCGCTTCGCAGTTATCAGCGACATGCAGCCAATCGCGAAGGTTCATCCCGTCTCCATAGAGGGGAACTTTTTTGCCCTCAAGAAGATTCGTGATGAAAAGCGGAATAAGTTTTTCCGGAAATTGATGGGGGCCGAAATTATTGGATGAACGAGTAATAATAACGGGGACACCGTGGGTTTTCGAGTACGAAAGCGAAAGGAGATCGGCTGCTGCTTTAGACACTGAATAGGGATTTCGGGGGTCAAGCTTCGCGCCTTCATCACAGTACCCCTCGTCAACCGAGCCGTAAACCTCGTCGGTGCTCACCTGAACAAATCGTTCAACTTTATGCTTTTTTGCCGCTTCAAGCAGGATTTGAACGCCAATGAAATTATCATGAATGAACGCAGTCGGATCAAGAATGGAGCGATCCACGTGCGAATGCGCCGCGAAGTTAATAATAGCATCGGGCCGACGCGAAACAAGCCTATCGACAAGCTCACGATCACAGATATCGCCTTTCACAAACCCATACCGCGGATAATTCTCAATATCCTTAAGGTTTTCAAGATTCCCTGCGTAAGTGAGCTTATCAAGATTAATAATGCGATAGTCTGGATAGGTGAAGAGGATGTGACGTATGAAGTTTGAGCCGATGAATCCGGCACCGCCGGTAATGAGAAGGTTCATAAGAAAAGAAGAAAGACTGTCCCTCTTTGTTAGTTACGCGAAAGATCAATAAGGGTGGTAATTGCTTCAATATTGGCGGGGATGAGTTCGCCGTCGCTCTTTGCCGAAACAAGTCCGATGAGCTTTCCCTCCACGTCAAAGAGCGGTGCGCCTTCTCTGCCGGTTCGTACGCCGGTGGGAAACTCTGTGCGAAATGTCCGGCTTTCGGCAAGAAAGCTCAAAATCCCGAAAGAGATAAATGGCGGGGGGAGGTTCCCTCCGCTTGCAGGCTCACGGCCAAGGAGAAAAATTGGCTCTCCAAGCCGGATACTATCGCGTGCCGCAAACGAAACAATAGGAAGATCAGATTTCTCTACACGGAAAAGGGCAAGCCCGGTATGTGAATCACGGATGCGGAACGCGGCGCTCACATTCTCGCCCTCAAAGTACACCCTGTAGGTGAGCCCCTCTCCAAGAACGTTATCGGAGGTGAGAATAAGACCGTCTGCAGTCACCACAACGCCTGTTGCCCATCGGTCGAACGTGCCGTCGCTCGCCACCCCTGCAACACCTATCACTTGTCGCCTCACCTCGCTTATTGCGTTTTGGATGGATTCATTTTCCTGGATCACCACTCTAGGTTCCTGCCTGATAATAGTGGTTCCGTAGCTCCTAATAAATCGAAACTTTGCAAGCGTCTCGAATGATGCAAGGTAAGGAAACACAACGCGCTCACCAACGATCCCGCCGAGAGCGCCAATCGCACACACGAAAAGAAAGAAAAAAAGCTTTTGCGTACGCCCCATATAAAGTTAGGGAAGCCAAGGAGTAAGAACTGCGATCACCGCGCCGCCCGCCAACAAGAAAAGGAGATTGGCGATAAGCACACGTCGTGTAAGCGTCTGGGTGAGCGATGCCCGAAGGAGCTTCCACAGGGTATAGTAGATGATAAAAAGGAAAGAGGCAATGGTTAAATAGCTAAAGGGGAAAAACGATATGGCCCAACCTGTCTCAGACATAAGGAGCGCGCCGAGGAGGCTTGAAAGAAACGAGTAGGGTGAGCGAGGGATGGTGATGAATGTTATCCACCCTGCACCAAGCGCAATCGCAAAAAGCATCGCGGTGAACGATACGTTAAAGAACGCGGCAAGGTAAAAGATGCTCACAAAAAATATAAAAAGACATGCAAGCGAAAGAAGATGAAAACGCTCCTCATCACGGGAAGATTCGCCCATATGACGCAGGGCGAAGACGAGAAACGCATACCCCACACTGATAAGAATAAAGAGGAGGTGGTGCTGCGGCGTAGGGGGGGGTGCGAGCGTGACAAGAAGCCCCGAGACAACATAGAACGCGGGGAGAAGGTAACGCGATGGCTTTTTCAAACCAAAAAGCCCGATGAGTATCTGGGCGAAAATGGTAAGAGGCGCAAAAATAAAAAAAGAAGAGGGGTTCGCGCGTGCTATCTCAAGCACCACGAAAAAAAGAAAAGAGGGGATGAAAAGTGAAAACATGAAATGACAAAAGAAGCGTACATTTACGGCGCGGCCCTTATGATGACTTCATCGCCTTTCACATCAACAACCACGCCTCCTCCTTCTTTGATCTTCCCGGCAATGATGAGTTTTGCGGCGGCATCGAGTACCAACTGTTGGATGACGCGTTTCAAGGGTCGTGCGCCAAAATCAGGATCGAACCCCTTTTGGGCAAGCACCTTTTTCACTTGTTCCTTAAACTCGATCCGAATGCCTTTTGCCTGGAGCCGTTTTGAAACCTGGGCAAGCTGGAGATCAACTATCGCGCGAATATCTTTCTCTTTTAGGCTGTCGAAGACGATGATCTCATCAAGCCGGTTCAAAAATTCCGGTTTGAAGTGGTGGTGCAGGGCATCGCGAATTTTTTGTTTAATATCTTCTTCCTTTTCATGATCCTCGTCTTTCGCAGAAAAGCCGAGATGCGCAAGACGTCGGGTAAGTTCGGTGCCGATGTTTGAGGTCATGATAACGATGGTATTTTTAAAGTTCACTGCCCGCCCTTTCGCATCGGTAAGCCTTCCCTCGTCAAGTATCTGAAGGAGAATATTGAAAACTTCGGCATGCGCTTTTTCGATCTCATCGAAAAGGACAACGCTATAGGGGCGACGTCGCACCATCTCGGTAAGCTGTCCTCCTTCCTCATAGCCAATGTATCCTGGGGGTGAGCCAATGAACTTTGATACGGTGTGCGATTCCATGTACTCCGACATATCAACACGGACGAGCGCATTTTCATCGTTGAACATAAACTCGGCAAGGGCCTTTGCAAGCTCGGTTTTCCCGACACCCGTGGGGCCAAGAAAGATAAAGGTACCGATGGGTTTTCGCTCCTCGCCGATCCCTGCGCGTGATCTTCGTACCGCGTTCGAAACGGCCTCGATCGCTTCATCCTGCCCGATAACGCGTTTGTGAAGTTCCACCTCCATTGAAGCAAGTTTTACCACTTCTTCCTGAAGCATTTTTGCAACAGGAATACCCGTCCAGCGGGAAACCACTTTGGCGATATCCTCTTCCGTGACCTCTTCTTTGACGATCGCCTTTGTTTTTTGGAGTTTGGCAAGTTCGCGCTGTTTTCTACGGAGCTCTTTTTCAAGCTCGGGGACTTTCGCGTAGCGAACTTCTGCCACCTTTTCAAGGTCTCCCTTTCGTTCAAAGATATCCGCCTGTTCTCGCAGAGTGTCCAATTCTTTTTTCGTATTGTTGATCGCGCTGATCACATCCCGCTCACTCTTCCAACGAAGCTCCAAACTTTTCGCCTTCTCTTTCTCCTCCTCGAGAATCTTTGTGGTAAGCCTCAGCCGCTCTTTACTCTTCTTGTCGCTTTCTTTTTTGAGTGCCTGTTTTTCAACCTCAAGACGCGTGATTTCGCGACTCAACGCGTCGAGCTCCTGCGGTTGACTTTCAATATCCATACGAAGGGCAGAGCATGCTTCATCAATAAGGTCTACGGCTTTATCGGGTAGGAACCTGTCGGAGATATACCGCGCCGAGAGGTTCACCGCGCCAAGAATGGCAGGATCGGTAATGCGAACACCATGGAAGACTTCATATTTTTCCTTAATACCGCGGAGGATCGCGATCGTATCGTCGATACTCGGCTCTTTCACATAGACCGGTTGGAAGCGGCGTTCAAGCGCCGGATCCCGTTCCACATATTTCTGGTACTCTTTGAACGTAGTTGCGCCAATGGCGTGGAGCTCCCCGCGAGCAAGTGCCGGTTTTAAAAGATTTGATGCGTCAATTGCGCCTTCAGCAGCGCCCGCCCCCACAAGCATATGAAGCTCGTCAATAAAAAGTATGATTTTCCCTGCGGCTCTCTCAATCTCGCGGACAAACGCCTTGAGACGATCTTCAAATTCACCCCGATACTTGGTACCTGCAACCATTGCCCCAAGGTCCATGGCGATCACCTCCTTCCCCTTGAGGCTTTCCGGGACATCGCCCGATGCGATGCGCTGGGCAAGCCCCTCGACAATGGCCGTCTTCCCCACGCCTGCCTCTCCAATAAGTACGGGGTTATTCTTCGTGCGGCGCGACAAAACTTGCATGACTCTACGAATTTCATTCTCGCGGCCGATCACGGGATCAAGCTTCTGCCCCCGTGCCATTTTTGTGATGTTTCGCGCATACTTCTCAAGCACCTGATACTTCGATTCCGGGTTCTCATCGGAGACGCGCGTACCGCCGCGAAGCTCTGCAAGCACCTTGAGGATAATATCCCGATTTAATTTCTCACGTCCCTTTTTGCCGCCAACCCCAACGAGTTGCGGCCCCGAGACATTAAACTCATCAATCACCTCTTTCGCGCGCGTGGGAACGTCGGTAAGAGAAAGAAGTAAATGTTCGGTGCTGATAAACTCGTCGGTCATGTTTTTTGCTTCTTTTGCGGCCGTATCAAGAACGCGCCCGAGATCTTGAGTGATATACACCTGCCCAAACGGTAAATCTCCCACGATTCGCGGGAGACGATTTATGGCAATGGAGGTTCGCTCAATGAGCGCCATTTTATCGAGGCCGAGGTGATCGAGGATTGAAGCAACAATCCCATCCTCTTCGCGAACGAGCGCCGCAAGAAGATGGAGTGCATCAATTTGCTGATGACCTCGCTCGCCCGCAACCCCTTGGGCGTTCCGTAACGCCTCTTGTGCTTTTACGGTAAATTTACTTAAATCCATAGAATGAAGTAGTCTGTTCGAGGGCCAATCCATTATTTCGAAACGATGGATTGACCCTCGAAAGAATCAAGTAGAGATGGGGGTTAGCACTCTTCTTATGAGAGTGCTAATGGCAAGTATAGCACGCTACTTCTATTTTATCAAGAGTGGAATAAAAGAAAAGGCGAAGTTATGCACTTCGCCTATTGACCGTTACTTCTCCTCAAGAAGCTTGGATGGATCAAGGATGAGCCCGCCACAAAAAACATTCCTATGGAAATAAAAAGACTGCATGATCCCATGCAGTCTTTGGATAATTATTACTCGTAGTGGGGAGCCGAACTTTCTATCTCCTTGCCTCTACCACTATTTCGTCTTCGAGATCTGCCGCTTGCCTTGGCGACGGATGACGGCGCATCTACATCTTGACCTTGCGCCGAAGGGCTCTCCGCTGGTGACGAGGGGTCATCCGTTGCCGCATCACGAGAAGTGAACGTGGCGCCGGAAGGACCCTGGGGATTACGCATCATGTTTGCAAGCCATGCGTTGAAGAGATTACCCTGCTGTCCTTGGTTACCCGTAACGAGTACGTCGGGAACGATCTTCACGCTTCCGCTTGCAACTTCAGCGAGCGCCTTAAGAATCGCGGTAGCTTGAGAACCAAGTACATTCGCCTGAGCTTGGTATGCATCGGCAGTGCCACGACCCACCGCACGCTGTTGGTATGCATCACCATCAGCTTTGGTTTTCGTCGCGTCACGGATACCATTCGCCTCTTCGCGAGCTGCAGAAGCCCTGTTTCTTGCAATATTGATTGCGAGTTCTGCCGCAACAACCTCGGGCTGCTTTTCAGCACGTGCTCTTTGCTCCTGGACCGTGATCCGTTCTTGTTCTGCCCTTGTTTGCTCGCGGTACTGCTCCTGCTGCTGGAGCGCAATCTCTCTTAGTGTCTGTGTGTCAAGAAGTGCCTGATCAACGGCGATATAGGCGATGAGGAGGTTTTGCGCTTCAACGTGGTACAGTTGAAACTCTTCACGTGCCTTCTCGAGCGCCTCTTTCTGGAGTTCAGAACGAGTCTGCACGAAATCGATTGCTTTCTTCTCGCCCGCCTTGTTGCGGAAGGACGAATCGATCATGGGATGCACAATCTGCTCGATGAGGTTTCGCACCGAACCGAACCGCGCGATGATGAACGCGGCATTCTCGGGCCTGATGCGAATTACCATTCGAACATCCACATCGAGCTGGAATCCGTCTTTCGAAGTCACGCGCAGCTGACTGAACTTGAAAAATTCTGTGGCTTTGTCGTGCTCAGATGTATCACGATGAACATACGTACGTTCATCGACGGGGTTTGCATGCTCCGCCTCCTGATCGCGCTTCCCGCGGGCCCAGTCAATGGTGACTGCGCTTGTAGGCACGAGGTACGGCGTAAATGCAACCGGGTTCAAGTTATACTTACCCGGCGCAACCGGCTGATTCCAAATACCCCGCGTGTCGCGATCCATAATCAAGATTGTCTCGATTGATTCGTGGACCGGCTGTCCGAGATCTGGTTTGAGGCTTGTCTCAGCCGGCGTCTTGTGGCTCTGATCGAGTTCCTTGCCGACGTTTGAACGAAGCACGGCAACATAGCCGGGCGGAACATCCTGCACGGGGAAAAGATCAACCCTGAAGAGCAGCGGATTTACGTAGTACTGGCCCGGCTGAAGCGTATCGAGCTGCGGCCCACGGTACCCCCCGCTCTCAAGGAATGCCTGACCGTCTTGAAAGAACTTGTGCGGCTTGGCATTCGGTTGTGCATTACTAGAAATCTCGGGTGGCTTGGGCGCCACTATGAAGCCGGGCGGGAGCGGTGTGCCATCGAGTGCAACCACAACCCCCATTTGCTCTTTCGGAACGTTCCTTGCCGGATGTTTCGTTACCGTAAAAACCTTTGTGTTGATTCGGTAGGTACCGGGACGAAGGATCGCAACTTGTGGCCCTTTCATCCCGCCGTCATCAAGAAATTTCTTTGCGTCCTGGAATGAATTGCACTCAACTTCATCAGCGAGGAACCGTCCAGTGGGAATTGGTTTGCCGTCAACTGATTCGACAACACCAATCTCATCGGGATTGATGTCAGTTACTTGAACCTTCTCAATTTTCCATACGATAGGCAAGCGCCAGTAAAGACCGGGCATGAGCGTATGCGCCTGAATACCGATCTCATTATTTCGCGCGACGATCTGACCTTGCGGCATTTTCTTCCCGAACATTTTTCGGGTAAGCACGCCGACTTGGTGGTCGCGAATCAGACTAAAACCAGGCAACACGAACAAGAGAATCAAAATCCCTGCGACCGCACCAACTGCGATAAGCCCATATATCATGTGTTCCTCCTTTTAAGAACACTTTCCGATTGTTTGGTTTTAGGATTGATGGTTTATGCCCTAGCGCATCCTTTCCCTCCTTTTTTCAAAGTACGATGATCATAACTTCCAATACTAACATGGCAGTTACAATGTGTCAAG
>CAYJUQ010000018.1:0-13154 GCA_964373425.1 uncultured Candidatus Saccharibacteria bacterium | reverse complement strand
AAACTATGAATAAAAAATTCTTACCACAATTCATTATTCTCGGAGCACTCGCCGTTGGATACCTCTACATTGCATCCGCAAAACCAATGTTCAACTTCGGTGCCCCTCAAAATAAAGAGAACGAGCAATCGCTTCTTGGAGATAAGGCGCTTGCCGCGAAATTCGAGTATCTGAGCACAAACGGAAATTCCTCCTGTTCCGGAACATTCAAGAATGCGATCCTCACCATGCCAGACACTGAAAGACTTCGCGGCTCATGCTGCAGCCCCATGAGCTTCCATCGTTACAACGAACAGGTTGAGGGGCTTAAAAAATTCAAATCTGTTGATGGGCAGAATATCGTTGAAATCCCCGATGATCCTTACGACATTGAAGTAGGACTTGCTAAGAAACTCATATCCTACTATGACGTGGAGCTCACGCCGGAAGAACAAAAAGCATACGACTACGCAATGCAAAACTCAAGCGAGAAAGGCCCTTGTTGCTGTAAGTGCTGGCGGTGGTATGTCTATGGCGGCTTGGGTAAATATCTTATTCGTAACCATAACTTCACCGGCGAACAAGTTACCGAAGTGTGGAACTTGTCAGACGGGTGTGGCGGCGATGAAGAGCACCATCACTAAACACCGTGGTCAACATAACGCAACAATAAATGAAATTACTCCTCAAACCAGGAAAATGAGAACAGACAACTTATGAACGCCACGGGTGCTGGACTTGCCATAGGATTAGTAGTTGGTGGTACGAGCGTGTATCTCTGGGGTGTAGTGAGACGTGGGAGAAAGAAAAAGCCAGAATAAATGGTTTTTAATCCTTTATTCTGGCTTTTTCTTGACGGAAATGGGGGAAAAAGTATGATAAAAGAAGCACAAAATGTTCTTTTAAAGGAGGAATTATGGATCTTTCTCGATTGGCCCCACGACATGCAACGTGGCTTACGCGAACGGAACTCATACAGCATGCACGCGCAATGAGTCTTCGCACACGCAGTGGCAATTTTCTCTATCATACGAATATTAAATCGCGAAGTGCCACAAAAACGCAGGTTGTCTATACGCCCGATGCCGAGATTGCCACGAAACTCGCCAGCATCGCCGAGTATCTGGACACGCATGAGTGCATCACGGTTGATCGGGTAATTGGCACCACGTCTCCATTTCGTTTTTCGGTGCGGCTTATTGTTGAAGCGAAACATCCGCAAATTGCGCTCATGTTTTCTGAAAATTTCTTTCCGCCGCAAGAAACGTTTGCTACCCCTGCTATTACCGTAATAGATATTCCTAGCTGGCCAGAAACGGAAATTATCGTCTTCCCGCATCTTAAAACCACTATTGTCCTTGGATCAAACTACTACGGTGAGGCGAAAATGGCCTCTTTGCGAATGGCGATGCATATCGCCCGGGAGGAACGCGGTGCGCTTGGGCTTCATGCAGGAAGCAAAGTATTCCATCTTGTTGAAAACGGTACGCCCACCTCGAAAGGGATACTTGTCTTTGGTCTCTCGGGTACCGGCAAAACTACAATCATCTGCGAGGACCATGGACTCGTAGCGCCGGAGAGTGTCGAGATCTTCCAAGACGATATCGTGATGCTCACAGAGAAGGCGGCTGCCTTCGGTACAGAACGCAACTTCTACGTAAAGACAGATAACATCAACCGTCAGCCCTTGCTCCTTGATGCGGTGTACGCCACGGAAGCAATTTGGGAAAACGTGTACGTGGATGCAATGGGTGAAGTTGATTTCGACAATTACTCCATTTCGACGAACGGCCGTGCGATCATCCCCAGAGACAAAATCAGACTCCGCGCCCCCTCCATCGATCTCGATAAAGTCCACTATGTTTTTTTCAATACCAGGCGGTACGACATTCCTCCTGTAGGACGTCTTGTTTCTCCGGCACAAGCCGCCGCCTTCTACATGCTTGGCGAGTCAATCATCACCTCTGCTGATGATCCTACCCGTGTGGGTGAGACGAAACGCGTAGTTGGGTTTGATCCTTTCATCATTGATGCACCCGAAAAAAACGGCAATAGACTTTTTGAAATTCTCGGTGCAAACCCAGACATTCAGTGTTTCGTGCTCAATACCGGGAAAGTTGGAGGGATACAGCAAGGCGTAAAGATCACCCCTCAAGATACGTTTAAAATTGTCGAAACCATTGTTCGAGGCGGGGTATCGTGGCAGTTCGATCCGGTACTTGGATATGATGTACCAACGGATATTCCCGGTGTGCATCTTGCCGGGTTCGATCAAAATGTACTCTACGGCGCTGACTCGTTCCGTACCATGATGGATGCGCTACGAGATGAACGACTGAAGTACCTCCATACGTTCAGGGGATTGAACCCCGCAATTGCAGACTCACCTTAGCTTCACGTAAATCAAGGCCTCCTTTGAGGCCTTTTCTCTTCCCTCAAATAGAAGAGAAATAATGCGTATGGTATAGTGAAAAATAGAATGGCAACAAAACTCATCATTGCGGGGCTTGCCCTCATTGTATTCGCGCTCGTCGCATCATTCGTATTTTTATACTTTGGTTGCGAAGATGACTGGTGTCTCGTTTTTAATTGGCAAAAGATAAGGGCAACAGGAACATACGAAGAGGGTGGCAAGCAAGAACCTATACCTCCAAAACACGAGCTCATTCGGGTAGAGAGTCCCGCTCCCTATACATCCGTGAAAAGCCCGCTTACCGTACGGGGCGAAGCACGGGGATTTTGGTTTTTTGAAGCGTCATTTCCAGTAAAGCTTCTCGATGGGAACGGTAAAGAAATTGCAGTTGGCATTGCCCAGGCACAGAGCGAATGGATGACAAAGGAATTCGTACCGTTTATAGCACTACTAGAATTTTCAAGCCCCAAGACCGAAGAGGGAATGCTCGTTCTCGAAAAAGACAACCCTTCCGGACTACCCGAACATGCTGATGTATTTCGCTTCCCTGTTCGTTTTACGACCACATCAGAGGAAAATGGTCAGTGTCGGATAACTGGTTGTAGCGGTCAAATATGTGCCGACCAAGATGTCATAACGACCTGCGAATTTAAACCTGAGTACGCGTGCTTTCGAACTGCCCAATGTGAGCCTCAAGCAGACGGTACATGCGGCTGGACTGATACCCAAGCGTTACGCGCATGCCTCGAACGTGCAAAAGAGAACGGGAACAATGAAATCGTCTTTTAAAGAAAAGGTAGGCGTGTATTTTCTCACCAATGTCTAATAACTGGTACCAAAAACCGCTTCCCCAAATCTTTGAAGAGCTTCACTCTGGTGAAGACGGCTTAACGCAAGAAGAGGTGGAAAAACGGCGCCTGGAATGCGGGCCCAACGCGCTCCCGGGGATAAAACGGGATGGGGTAGTTCGTATCTTCCTTCGCCAATTCCAAAGCCCCCTTATCTATGTGCTCTTTGGTGCAAGTATCATTATTTTTGCGCTTGATGAAATAACTGATGCGCTCATTATTGTTTTTGTGCTGCTTTTCAATGCCGTGGTGGGAACAATCCAGGAAGGAAAATCACAAAAGACCATGGAATCACTCCGCGCCTTCGTGGAAACAGCCGCGACCGTCCGAAGGGATGGGAAAGAGATTATGATTCAAGATAAAGAGGTAGTACCGGGAGACATCATTATTCTCCAGGAGGGTGAGAAGATTCCGGCCGATGCCCGACTCATCGGCGCAAATGCCCTTAGAGTTGATGAGGCTGCACTCACCGGTGAATCCACCTCTGTCACAAAAATCACACAAATTCTTGAAGGAGATCAACGTGCGGTTACCGACCAGCAAAATATGGTGTTTAAGGGGACGCATGTGGTGGCAGGGAACGGAAAAGCGATCGTAGTTGCAACTGGCCTCAATACCGTTATTGGCACTATTGCAAAAACGGTAAGCGCCATTGATACAGAGATACCGCTTAGCGGTGACATTCGTTATCTCTCGCGCGCTATCATTATCGCCGTCGGAAGTATCAGCGTAGTTCTCTTTATCATAGGTACCCTCGTTGGGAACACTTTTCGTGAGATGTTCGCAATGGTTGTCTCTCTTGCTGTATCCGTCATTCCAGAAGGGCTCCCCATTGTGCTCACCCTTGTCCTTGCAAGCGGAGTGTGGCGCATGGCGAGGCGTAACGCGCTTATAAAACGGCTTCAGGCGGTTGAAGCGCTGGGGCAGGCACGGATTATTGCGGTGGATAAGACAGGAACGATCACGAAAAGCGAAATGGTGATCCAGAAAGTATACGTCGGCGGCACTTTCTTTAAGGTCGAGGGAATTGGTTATGAACCGAGGGGTGATATCTTTATCATGAACGATGCAAAGTATGAGAAGGGGGGGCTTGTGGTACCGATGGATTCACAAGAACTCATACTTGCAGGAAAAGTGGCGGCGTTCTGCGCGAATGCACATGCATTTTTTGTCGAAGAAAGTAAACAATGGCGCGTTACGGGTGATCCAACAGAAGCGGCACTGCTTGTGTTCGCGGAAAAATTAGGTTTTAAAAAAGACGAGCTTGAACGTACGCACCCGCTTGTAGAAGAAATTCCGTTCGACTACAAAACAAAGTACCACGCAACAAATCATACAATCGACGATCACGGATTCCTTGCGGTCGTTGGTGCACCAGAAACGGTGCTTTCGCTCTCGCAAAGTGTGTGGCACCAAGGAACAGCGCACACACTACATGATGCCAAGCGCACGGAGCTTGAATCCATCTTTCTTGCAATGTCTGATAGTGGTCTTCGCGTGCTCGCTTTTGCGATTCGCGAGGTACCGCTCGCTCGTACCACCCCCATCGCCAACCTCATCTTTGTGGGATTTTACGGCATGCGGGATGCGCTCCGGCCGGAAGTTGGCGAGGCGATACAGCGCGCGATCGAATCGGGTATCCGAGTACTCATGATTACGGGGGATCACAAAAAAACTGCGCTTGCCATCGCAAAAGATGCAGGAATTTATCAAGAAACGAGAGACGATGTTCTCACTGGAGAAGAACTCGATACGCTCTCTGAAACTGCTCTGGGTGAGAAAATTGAACGCGTAACGGTGTTTGCGCGCGTAACCCCCGAACACAAACTCAAGATCATCGAGACATATAGAAATCGGGGCTCCATCATCGCCATGACAGGTGATGGGGTGAACGATGCACCTTCGCTCGTTGCAGCAGATCTTGGAATCGCGATGGGCCGCATCGGAACCGAAGTTGCAAAGGAAGCGGCGGATATCGTACTCCTTGATGATAACTTTGGGAGTATTATCTCGGCGATTGAGGAGGGAAGAAATATTTACAAAACCATCAAAAAGGTTATTCTCTATCTTTTCTCGACAAGCCTCGGCGAGGTGCTCACGATAACCGGTGCTATCGTTTTGGGTATGCCGCTCCCCATACTTCCTGCGCAAATCATCTGGCTGAATCTTGTTACTGATGGATTCCTCGATGTGGCGCTCGCCATGGAATCAAAAGAAGAAGGACTCCTTAAAAAAACGTTTACGCGTTCGGGACGTTTTCTTGTTGATGGGCTAATGGCGAAACGCATGATGGTGATGGCGCTCCCGATGATGCTGGGAACCCTTTTTCTTTTTAATAATTATTTGCACTACGATCTCCAAAAAGCGTGGACTATTTCTCTGACCGTGCTTGCAGTATTTCAGTGGTTCAATGCGTGGAACTGCCGTTCAGAAGAAAAATCTATTTTCCAAATGAACCCATTTTCTAACCCCTTCCTTATTGCGGCGACCTTCACTATTATCATCCTTCACCTTCTTGCGGTATATGCGCCAATTATGCAAAGTGTCCTTCGTACGACGCCCCTCTCCCTTGCAGATTGGCTCGTCATTATCCCGATTGCATGTTCAATTATCCTCGCAGAAGAAATACGAAAATTTATTTCAAGAAAATATACTAAAAGCACGAAACTCGCACCGGATCACTTTACAAAAAAATAAAAGTATGCTAGTATAAAATATTGTTCTTTGAAACTATGTAGGTTCAGAATAGGAGGTAACAATGAAACGGTTCATGGTCGTACTTCTGTTTTTCACGGTCCTGCTCACTGGCTGTATGTTCAGCAGTGGGCCCCAGCCCCCAAAACACAAACTCATTCGAGTAGATACGCCAACAGCATACGCAGTCGTGCAAAGCCCGCTCACGGTAAAAGGTGAAGCGGGGGGGTTTTGGTTTTTTGAAGCGTCATTTTTGATAAGGCTTCTCGATGGGAACGGAAAAGAAATTGGGCATGGTATTGCCCAGGCCCAAGACGAGTGGATGACTGAGGAATTCGTACCGTTTGAAGCAATACTGAAATTCTCTACTCCTGAAACGACGGGGGGCATGCTCGTCCTTGAAAAAGCCAATCCTTCGGGACTACCCGAATATGCAGATGAGTTTCGCCTTCCTATACGCTTTGCGAGTACTCCCTAAAGGAGGTGGCCCATGAGACGACTTCTATTAGTTTCCTTGGTGGCTCCGTTCATCTTGGGAGGCTGTATGTTCAGCATCGGAAATTCAGTGCAAGGAAGACCGCTTAACGTCTACCAATTTGGTGACGGGCCGATTAGAGTCCTTTTCATCGGAGGGCTCCATACCGGTGCAGAAGACAATACGAGAATTCTTGCCGAAATGATGGTGCAGTATTTTACCGACCATCCCGATGCGATCCCCTCGAACGTGACGCTCTACATTCTTCCTTCCGTAAATCCTGATGGTTCGGCGAATGCCTCGCACAATAACGCCAACGGCGTTGATCTCAACCGCAACTGGCCGAGCGCGAACTGGCGATCTGACCCCTATCATCCCTGTTGCGGCAGAGTTATGGGTATGGGCGGAAGTACACCGCTCTCTGAACCAGAAACAAAGGCGCTCTATGATTTCATCCTTCACGAACGCCCGGTGATGAGTTTTGTATGGCATGCGTACGGTGCACTCATCGAAGATAACAACATTGGCATCGCTGACCCCATCTCTGAACGTTATGCAAGGGCTACAGGATATACACATATCGTCAAATGGACTGCCTACGAGATTAACGGACAATTCATTGACGCTATGGCAGAAATGGGTGTTGCGGCGGCAGATATCGAGCTTGCAACAAGCACCAACCCCCACTTCGATACCAATCTTCAAGGAGTACTCGCCGTACTTGAATACCTTCGTACCTATATCCCGTAATACATTCATACCACATCTCATCAGATGTGGTATTTTATATCCCCGCATTGCTTTTCTTTCCCCAAACATATGCTATAAAGAATGTGATATGCAAAGAATGCTTACGGGTGAAACGCCCCAACATGAAAACAAAAATGTACTGGTTGCAGGGTGGGTGAGTACCCGCCGCGATCACGGAAAAATTATTTTTATTGACCTCCGGGACCGATCCGGTATTTTACAGCTTGTGTTCAGCCCCAAAAATGAACGCCTCTACAAAATAGGGGGGGATTTACGTCCCGAATGGGTGATTGAAGTAGAGGGAGTGGTAAAAAAGAGGCCGGAGGGCATGGCAAACAACAACATAGCAACGGGAGAAGTTGAGCTCGAGGTCACGAGTATAAAAATACTTTCTGAAGCAAAAGCGCTCCCGTTCCCAATAGATACGGATGGATACGACATCAACGAGGAGTTGCGGCTGCGCTACCGCTACCTCGATCTTCGGAGAGCGCGGATGAAAAAAAACCTTACGATACGGCGCGACGTTCAGTACTACATCCGCGATTTTCTTGGAAAACGGGAGTTTCTTGAAGTTGAAACGCCGCTGCTCTCAAAAAGCACGCCGGAGGGCGCACGGGACTTTATCGTGCCTTCGCGCATGCACCCCGGGAAGTTCTATGCGCTCCCGCAAAGCCCCCAACAGTATAAACAACTTCTCATGGTTGCGGGGGTTGAACGCTACTTCCAGTTTGCACGGTGCTTTCGTGATGAAGATACCCGCGCCGATCGCGCGCTCGAATTTACGCAGCTCGATATCGAGGTTTCCTTCATGTCACAAGAAGAAATTTTAAACTTCGTGGAGGAACTCATAACCGGCGTTTCTGAAAACGTCGTGGGAAAAAAGATACAAGAAAAACCGTTCCCGCGCCTTACCCACGAAGAAGCAGTACAACAATACAAAACGGAAAACCCCGATCTTAGAAAAGATAAAAACGATGCGGACACGCTCTCCTATGTATGGATTGTTGATTTCCCAATGTTTGAAAAGAAAGATGATGGCACGCTTGGCGCTGCCCACCACCCTTTCACTATGCCACGCGATGAGGATCTACCCCTCCTTGACGATGCGAAACGTCTTCTTGAAATTAAGGCAAAACAGTATGACCTTATCTTAAATGGACACGAGGTATTCGGGGGAAGCGTACGGACCACGAACCCAAAAATTCTTGCGAAAGTCTTTGGGGTGCTGGGGCATACCGAAGAAGAAATTCAGGTAAAGTTCGGGCACCTGCTCGAAGCTTTTGAGTATGGCGTGCCGCCTCACGGAGGCATTGCGGCCTCCGACCGATGGCTTCAAGTAATGCTCGGGGAGAATTCAATCCGTGAAGTCATCCCGCTCCCTACAACCGGGAAAGGTATTACCGCAATTATGGAGGCCCCAAGCGTTGTAGATCCAAAACAACTCAAAGAATTGGGGATTAAAATAGTATAGATTGTATTACTTAGACAGGACGGTTATCTCTCATCATGAACCTCAAAGAATTTGCAAAACAGGTGTTACTCCTTGGGGTGCTTGTCCTCGTATCAACGTGGCTTTCTTTTTTTGATAAGGAAAGTTCCTACTACAGAACAAAAAAACAGGCGGAGAACCCGCCCAACAAGCAAGCTTCAATTAGCCAAGCCTCCGCTCATCCAACGATTACACTCGAAAAACGCGAGGAGGGTGGGGGAGTAACCGAAGATGCGAAAGAATCAACACTCGTCCAAGAATCATTCGTCCTCCCCGAACTTAATCCAAACTACTGGCCCATTCGAAATTGGAACGTCCCCGAACCGCAGCTTGACGCCCTCGCCGCGCTCGTATTCGATCCCGCAACAGAACGGAATCTCTATGTGAAAAATGTCACCAAAGATCTCCCCATCGCCTCAATCACCAAACTCATGACCGCCCTCACCGTACTCGACTTCATTCCTCCAGAAACTCCGGTCACCGTATCAAAAAACGCGGTCTCCACCGAAGGAGAAGCAGGAAATCTTATTGTAGGGGAAGAGATGAGCGTCAAAAATCTTCTTGCCGCAATGCTTATTGAATCAAGCAACGACGCGGCAGTCGCGCTTGAAGAGTATTTCAATAGTATCTTTGCGCCGCAAACGCTCGTCGAGGAAATGAATAAAAAAGCCTCTCAACTTGGGCTTGATGCAACTCGATTTCAAACGGTCACTGGCCTTGATTCAGGATCAAACGCGAGTAACCTCTCACAAACTCCCGAGGTGAGTCGAATGATGCTCGAAGCCTGGAAACACCCTCTCATACAATCATTTATCTCCATGAAAGAACTTGACGTGCATTCGACAAACGGCGTATTCAATCATCACTTGACCAATTCAAACAGTCTTCTTGGGAGATATCCCGAGATTCTTGGCAGTAAAACGGGTTATACTGAAATTGCCGGTGAATCAATGGTCTCGCTCATTCGGACGCCTCACGGCAAAAATACACTCATCGCTGTCGTACTCAATACTGCCGACAGAGAACGCGATACGCTCACCCTTCTTAATTGGTTAAAGACGGCTTATCTTTGGGAGTAAGTGCTATGTACATCCAAGACCCTACATTCCATATTATTCGGATGCTTATTCTGGGAACACTCTCCTTTCTCGTTGCATTCTTCCTGACGCCCGTTCTTACGCATTTTCTCTATAAATACCGCCTCACGAAATCAATCAGGGATGAGGGGAAGACCCCGGTCTTCACAAGCCTCCATGAAAAAAAACGGGGTACACCAACCATGGGCGGGGTGCTCATATGGGTAACGGCTCTTGTGCTTGCGGTTGGATTTTGGATCCTTGCAGGGGTAACGGAAAATCCTCTACTCAAGTTTCTTAACTTTGTGTCGCGTTCACAAACCCTTCTCCCCCTTGGAGTACTCGTTGCTTCAGCAGTTGTGGGACTTGGTGATGATCTTATCGGTATCTGGGGATCAGCAAGCGGAAAAAAAGGCATGGGGCTTCGTATGCGTCACCGTATTATCCTCTACACCGCCATTGCCGTCGTAGGTGCATGGTGGTTTTTCTTTAAACTCGACTGGACTACGCTCCATATCCCCCTTATCGGAAATTACGATATTGGCATCTGGTATATACCGCTTTTCATCTTTATTATTTTCGCAACTGCATTCTCGGTGAATGAAACAGATGGACTCGATGGACTTGCAGGTGGCGTGCTTATGGTTGCGTTTGCAAGTTATGGTGTCATCGCCTTCGCACTCGGCCGATATGATCTTGCCGTATTCTCGGCAGTCATCATGGGAGCGCTCCTCGCCTTCCTCTGGTTCAATGTCTATCCTGCGCGTTTCTTCATGGGCGATACAGGCGCCATGTCGCTTGGCGTAACGTTGGGAGTAATCGCGATGCTCACCAACTACGCGCTCCTTCTTCCTTTCATTGCGTTCATACTCGTCATGGAATCTACCTCCGTACTTATGCAGCTTGGATCGCGACGGATACTGAAACGGCGGCTCTTCTTCTCGACACCCCTCCACCACCACTTCGAAGCAAGGGGGTGGCCGGAAACAAAAGTAACGATGCGGTTCTGGATTATCTCCGGAGTCATGGCGGGCGTCGGTCTCATTATTTTCCTTCTCGACCGGCTTAATTAGGTAGTTAAAGTATCAATGTGTCAAAGAACGTATCTCTGACACGCTGACATTTCAATGATTGGTATTTTCGACTCCGGTCTTGGAGGGCTCACGGTACTTAAAGAAATTAGAAAGCTCCTCCCTAAAGACGACGTAATCTATTTGGGAGATACCGCGAGACTTCCCTACGGCACGAAATCAAAAGAAACGATCACGCGTTATTCAATTGAAAACGCTGATTTTTTAATGCATCGCGGTGCGAGTATTATTATTATTGCGTGCAATACCGCCTCAAGCCTTGCGGGGAATACACTTAAAAAATATAACACAAGCGTCCCGGTTTTTGAGGTTATTACCCCTGCGATAAAGCGTGCGCAAAGGGTCACAAAGAATGGTCGTGTCGGTGTAATCGGTACACCCGCAACCATTAATAGCGGGGTATACGAAAAGAATATGCGCGGATATCGTGTGATAGGCCAATCCTGCCCTCTCCTTGTACCGCTTATCGAAGAAGGATGGCTCAAGCGGAACATTACAAAAAAAGTGCTTGCGAATTACCTCGCACCCCTCAAACGCTCCCGGATCGATACACTCATTCTTGCGTGCACCCATTATCCGTTACTCACGCCTCTTATCCGTGATATAATGGGGGGAGAGATTACGATCGTAAATCCCGCCGAAGAACTCGCGCAAGAACTCGTTCAATTTAAAAACCGCTATCCGAACCGTTTTACCGAGAAAAATGGCAACATCCGCTTCTTTGTAACGGATGCACCCTATCAATTTGAAACGTTCAGTAAAACAATTTTAGGCGAGAAAATCAATGCGAAGCGGATAACACTTGGGGATTAAGAAAGCCGGCAAGGTATGAAACTTATCATCAAAAACGGAGAAATCGTCGATGGGACTGGTCGGCCGCGATACCCGGCTGATCTTGTTATTGAGAAGGGGAAGATTAACGCAATTGGGAACTGGGCGCATGCGAAAGGAGATGTGGTAATCGATGCAAAAGGCCTTTTCGTGGCCCCCGGATTTGTAGATATCCTCAATCACTCCGATGCCTACGTCACGCTCTTTACCAGCCCCACAGCTGAAAGTCTTGTTCGTCAGGGTATCACCACCATTCTCATCGGGAACTGCGGCTCATCGCTCGCTCCTATCTTCAATGAAGAGGGGATTCTCTCACTTCAGAAATGGGCTGACATTCGTGAATTAAATATTGGCTGGTTTGGTGTGGGCGAATTTTTAGACGAGCTCTCACGGCGAAAACGGCCGATCAACATTGCAACGCTTGTGGGGCATGCCACCATAAGGCGCGCCCTCACCCACGGAGAATTTCGCGACCTCACCCCGAAAGAAATCGAAAAGATGCAGTTCACCTTAAAAACTGCTTTGGCGGAAGGCGCCTTCGGCATGTCCTTTGGCCTTGCCTATTCTCACGCAAAGATTGCACCCCCAGAGGAGCTCAACATCCTTATGCGGGATCTTGCAAATACAAATGCCCTTGCGAGCGTCCATTTAAAAGACGAGGGGAAAGATTTTCTTGGTTCCGTGAATGAGATTCTTCAAATCGTACGGAGCACTCATGTAACGCTTGAGATTTCCCATTTCAAGGTAATCGGGAAAGACTACTGGACTCAATTCGGAATTGGGCTCGATATGGTGAAACGCGCACATGAGAGCGGTCTTCCTGTCACCGCAGATGTATATCCCTACCTCACTATTGGTTCAGTCCTCTATATTTTCCTGCCTGATTGGGCGGCACGGGGAGGGAAGCACATGCTCCTTGCGCGGCTCCGCGAACCGGCGATCCGAAAAAAAATTATTGAAGATATGAAAGAGGCGCCGATCGACTGGCGGAGTATCGTTGTTGCCGAATCGCGCCCCCACGTGAATATCATTGGAAAAAATATTGCAGATATCGCCGCGCTCTACGAACTCTCTCCGGAAGAAACGATTATGAACCTCCTCCTCGCTTCAAGCGGTCGGACTATTATCTTCGCACCCGGTATCTTAGAAGATAATCTTGCAAAAGCGGTGAGCGCACCGTTCGTCTTTATTGGATCAGACGGCTTTGGGTATGATGTTGCAAAAATACGAGAAGGCGAGCTTGTCCATCCGCGAAGCTTCGGTGCATTTCCCAGAGCGCTCCGGGAATTTGTGGTAACAAAAAAACTCGTCCCGTGGGAAACGATGATTTACAAAATGACCGATGGGCCCGCTCGCAAAATCGGTCTTCAAAATCGCGGGCGGATTGAAAAGGGCTACGCTGCCGATATCACCGTGTTGAATCCCGCTACTATCCAAGACCGCGCCACCTTCCAAAATCCATATCAATACGCCGAAGGAATCGAATGGGTGATCGTGAATGGGGAGGT
>CAYJUQ010000017.1:0-13437 GCA_964373425.1 uncultured Candidatus Saccharibacteria bacterium | reverse complement strand
TATGATAAGATAAACATTTGTCGTATATCGTATGGAACCAGTTGAAAAAAATATTGTCGTTGTTGGCGGCGGGACAGGTGTTTTCACCGTACTTTCGAGTCTCAAGAACTATCCCCACAGTCTCACTGCCATTGTCTCTATGGCTGATGACGGAGGATCGAGCGGTGTGCTTCGCGAAGAGTTTGGTATTTTACCACCCGGTGATATTCGACGCGCGCTCGTTGCGCTTTCGCGTCATCCCGAGAAATTTCTCGCCAATCTTTTCAACTATCGATTTGAGAAGGGAGATGGGCTCGAGGGGCACAATTTCGGAAATTTATTAATCACGGCGCTTGAGCGAATTACCGGTGATTTTGAAGAAGCCATCGAGGAGGCAGGGAGGATACTCGACGTACAGGGCCGCGTGATCCCGGTAACGCTCACGAATACTCGCCTCTTTGCAGAGCTTGAAGACGGTACGATCATTCGCGGGGAGACGAATATCGATGTTCCCAAGCACAATGCGGAGCTCAAGATAAAGCGCGTATTTTTAGAGCCAGAGGCGAGTGCAAATCCCCGTGCGCTTGATGCGATTCGCGAAGCCAATCTCATCGTAATAGGACCCGGCGACCTCTACACAAGCATCGTTCCTAACCTACTTGTGAAAGACATTGCACGCGCGATTGCGGGAAGCTCCGCAAAGCGCATATACGTTTGTAACCTTATGACCAAGTACGGCGAGACAAACAGATTTCGCGCAGTTGATTTTTTGCATGAAGTTGAGCGTCATTTTGGAATGCGAGACCCCATTGTCACTCATATCGTGGTAAATAGCGCCGAACCATCTCGGGAGCTCCTCGACCATTATTTTACAAAAGAGCGAGCAGAGTTTGTAAAGTTCCACGAAGATGATTTCTCTCGACATCCCGCAGAAGTTATTGCACGGCCTCTCCTTCGAGAAGGGAATTTCATACGTCACGATCCCGAGAAGCTTGCGAAGGCACTCCTTGAGATATGAAACGCATCCGTCTCAATCTTGACTATGCTGACGCGGGGGCATTTGAGGAAGTAGCAGACATCTTGAAACATCAGGGGGCAGTGGTGCTTCCCACCGATACGCTCTTTGCGCTTTCGGTGAACGCACTTGATGAAGTCGCTTTAAAGCGACTTTTTATGATAAAGAAAAGAAGTCCGAAAAACCCGTTTCCTATTTTCGTTAAAGATCTCGAGATGGCAAAACGCTATGCGGTGATTTCGGAGGCACACGAACGATTACTCGCTTCGGTGTGGCCCGGGGCCGTTACGGTCATTTTTAAGAAAAAACCAACACTTTCTGATGTGCTCACCACTGGTCTTGACACGGTGGGTATCCGTATCCCGCAATCACCATTTATTACGAATCTTTTTGCATATATCGATTTCCCGATTACCGCTACATCTGCGAATATCTCGGGTGAAGCACCACTATTCTCTGTAGACGGCGTGATACAAGTATTCAAAGATACAAATGGGCTCGAGCCAGATGCGATTGTAGATATGGGAGATCTTGAAGAAAGCGTTCCTTCCGCCATCATCGATTTTACCACGAACGAACCACGGTTCGTTCGCACGGGGGCCCTGACCAAGGAAGAGCTTGAGAAGCTATTTGAAAGAGAATAGAAAGGCACTTCATAGATACAAGAAGAGAAAAATCCCGTTGAAGCGGGATTTTAGTTGAGTATTTCACGAAGTTCATGGGTGGTTACGAAAACCGGCGGTATACGAATAGTGAAGCGTTGTGTCCTTGTTTTTAAGAAATCCCAGTATTGATCTTTTGTAAGATCGGGGAAGACCGCGTCCATTACCACAAAAGTTCGGTAGTTCTTTTCCGCTCCTGCAAGCGCCGTTGCCTTCACGCACTTATCTGATGCAAGGCCAGAGAGTACGAGGTTTTTTACTCCCCTTTCCTTGAGGTAAAGGTCGAGTACGGGGTTCGAAAAACCATTATTTTCATCCTTCCCGATCACAAGTTCGTCTGGTGCGGGCGATAATTCCTCGATAATCCGTTCATCCCATGCGCTATTGATACGCGGCTCGAGACCCTGGTAGAGCGTGTCGATATTGAAAAAGAGAAAGATAATAGGGCATTGCTTCGTACGGAAAAATTCGAGAAGTTTTTGAATCGGGCCGATGAGCCATAGAGGGTTTTCTACTATTGCGCCTCGGTACTCTTGAAACATCGGTCCCTGTGGGTGTGCAAAATAGTTCTGCATATCAATAACGATAAGAGCGGTTTCTTTCGATTCGAGCTTCACTCGCTAGCCTCCGTTTTCAAGGTACATTTTTGATATGCCGCGGGAGAGAATCGTCCCGCACCATACTCCGTACGTGCGGGATCTTCCCGAGCTCAATGCGTTGAGCGCTCGGTCGAAACTCCTTTATGCCGGAGGAGGGGGTCGAACCCTCAAGCCTTGCGGCACACGATTTTGAGTCGTGCGTGTTTCCCGATTTCACCACTCCGGCAATCTTATACATTATACTATACACTATTTGCAAAATGTAAAATTTGTTGATACCATGAGGACGACATGGGTCGGGTTATCACGATCGCAAATCAAAAAGGGGGGGTGGGGAAGACAACGACAGCGGTGAGCCTCGGAGGTTTTCTTGCGGCACTCGGTAAAAAAACACTCCTCATTGACCTCGACCCTCAGGCGAACGCGTCACTCGGTCTCGGTATTGACGTTACCGGTATCCCCGCAAGTATCTATAACGTCCTTGCCGCAACCGTCGAACCGCAAGTCACGGTGAAGCGAACCAATCTTTTCGGATTCGATATTATTCCCTCAACTCCTTCGCTTGCGGGTGCCACCATTGAGCTTGTGAATGTGAAGAACCGTGAGTTTTTACTCGAAGAAGCGGTAGGGAAACTGAAAGGATATTACGATTTCATTCTTATTGATTCTCCCCCCACGCTTGGGCTTCTCACGGTGAACGGCATTGTTGCGGCAGGCGAGCTTATTATTCCGGTACAATGCGAGTATTATGCCTTAAACGGTCTTGGTCAGCTGCTTGATACCATTAATCTTATCTCTGATAATCTTGATCGAAGACCCGAGCGTGTCGGAGCGCTCCTCACCATGTTTGATAAACGAAACCGTTTTGATCGGGAAATTGCAAAAGAGGTGCGGCGTAATTTCCCGGGACATGTGTTTGAAGCAGTGATCCCCCGGAACGTGAGCCTTGCCGAGGCAACTCAAGCGGGAAAATCCATTATCCAGTTCGCACCCACCTCACTGGGGGCGAAAGCATACAGACAACTAGCGCAGGAATTGATTGATTTGGCGCTTTAAGATTGTTTATGATGAACCATTCTTTTTCCGTGTTTTGCAAATTCCTAATTTCTAAATCCTAAACAATATCTAAATCCTAAATATAAATGTTCAAAACTGTTTTGGATTTTGGTCATTGGTGCTTTGGGTTTGTTTAGATATTAGTAATTAGACATTAGAAATTTAAAACGTTATTCTGTGGAGAAAAGTTATACATAATTATGTCAATGAAAAATCAATTAGGGCAGGGACTGGAGGCATTGATCCCTCCAAAATCAAAAAAAACATCCCTCCAGTTTTTGAACGACCAGGGGACGAGACGTCGCGAGAGCGTCTTTTGGGTTGAGGTTGAGAAGATAGAGCCGAATCCCTATCAACCCAGAGCCGATTTTGAGGAAACCGCTCTCGGGGAACTCGCAGATTCGATTCGTGAATTTGGTATTCTTCAGCCGCTCATCGTATCAAAAGTTGAGCGTGAAAAATCGGGAGGGGGGCTTGAGGCGGGGTATCAGCTGATTGCAGGCGAGCGGAGATTGCGCGCCGCAAAAATAGCGGGGTTTAATCAGGTGCCGGTCATCATACGAAAGCCGGATGAGCAAAAGAAGCTTGAGTTCTCACTTGTTGAGAACATACAGCGTGAGAATCTCAATGCGCTAGAACGCGCACGCGCGCTTGAGAAGCTCATAGACGATTTCAGCCTTACACAAAAAGAGGTTGCCGCACGTATCGGGAAAAGCAGGGAATTCGTGGCAAACACACTACGGCTTCTCGAACTCCCGGACAACATTCAGCAGCTCCTGAGCGGAAATAAGCTATCTGAAGGACACGCACGGACGCTCATCGGACTCGAGCGAGAACATCAGCAATTAGTTATCACGCGCATTCTTGAAGAGAATCTCAATGTGCGCGCCGCAGAGGAACTCGCCAGGCGTCTTCGTTCACCATTCAAAAACCTTGAACGTGAATTTGAAAAAGATGTGCTCGCGCTTCAAGAAATCTTTACGAAAACATTCCCCGATCTTCAAATTCGTATTACACGAATCGGTTCTCGAGAGCAACTCACCTTTCGCTTTTCGCGAAAGGGGAGTCTCCGTGAATTTTTGAAGCGGCTTACAAAAACACCCGTAAGTTAAATGAAGGGCTTCGTGTGCGCTACCCTTGGATTTTGTGTTCAATCTCTTCCACTCCCGTAACATTCTTGAGGCGCGTGACGAGTTTCAAAAGCGCCGATCGATCTTTTACCTGAATCGCTACGTCAAGCTCGGCAAACCCTTTTGTGCGTATATCAGATGATGCAATGTGAGCGATGTTTAGTCCCGCATCTGAGATAACCTTGGAGACATCCGAGAGAAGCCCAACGCGATCTCGTGCGGTGATGGTGAGACGCGCGGAACGCGTGCCGCGCTGACCCAAAAGCACCCGCTCTTTCTTGAGCGAGTTTTTTATTTTTGTCCGGGCGTTATTCGTTTTCACAAACCCGACCCACTTCTCCGAAGGTTTTTTATTTTTCTGGATGAGGATTTCTATCACATCCCCGTTTTTCAGAGGTGAGTCGAGCGACGCGATCTTCCCATTGATTCTCGCTGCCGTTGCCTGGTTGCCGATATCAGAGTGAATTTGGTATGCGAAATCTATTGGCGTCGCATCTTCTGGGAGATCAATCACATCTCCCTTCGGGGTTAAGACGAAAATGCGATCTTTGAAAAAGTCTATCCGAAGACTCTCGAGGAATTCGTCGCTTGTGGTGTCACTCATTTTTTCCTGCCACTCGCGAAGCTGGCCCACCCAGGCAAATCGCGGATCTGTTGCCTTGACTCCTGTATCGGGTTTTCCTCCCTCGGTGTATGCCCAGTGTGCAGCAATACCGTACTCTGCTTCCTCGTGCATATCATGTGTTCTGATTTGAAACTCCGTGATCCTACCGTCAATACAAAATACGGTGGTGTGGATGGATTTATAGCCATTGGGCTTCGGGAGCGCAATATAATCTTTAATGAGGCCCGGGAGCGGTTTCCAGTTTTTGTGGATGGCACCAAGCACCGCGTAGCAATCTTGAATACTTTCAACGATGATACGCATGGCGATGAGATCGTGGATTTGGCTAAAATCCATGTTGCGCTTGAGCAATTTTTGATAGAGGCTCCAGTAGTGCTTCGCGCGGTAGTTGATATCAATGATCGGTATTCCCTCTTTTTCAAGCTCCTTTTTGAGTATTGGTTCAACCTTTTTGAGATATCCTTCGCGTTCCTGGATTTTTTCCTTCACATTCTTCACCACCCATTGGTACTCTTCGGGATAGGCGTATCTAAAAGCGAGATCGTCGAGCTTCGCGCGAAGGCTTCCAATGCCGAGACGCATCGCGAGGGGGGCATAGATTTCAATCGTCTCGAGGGCAATACGTTTTTGTTTTTCTTCGGGGACGTAGTTGAGCGTCTCCATGTTGTGAAGACGGTCCGCAAGTTTAATCAGCACCACCCGTATATCCTCTGCCATGGCAAAGAACATCTTTCGGAGGTTCTCTACGTGCCGCTCGATGCCGCGGTATTTAATCTTCCCGAGTTTGGTAACACCGCTTACAAGGAATGCAATCTCCTTCCCGAATTCTTTTTCAACCTCTTCAATAGTAACTGGTGTATCATCAACGACGTCATGGAGGAGCGCGGCAGCGATGGTTGCATCATCCAAATTCATCTTGGAGAGCGTGTAGGCAGTATGTACCGGATGGGTGATATAGGGGTCACCCGACGCTCGTTTTTGTCCTTTGTGTGCACGTTCTGCGAATTCATACGCACGTCGAAGGAGCCCAAGATCAGCTCCCCGGTTCTTTTTTGTCACTTCCGTAATAACGCTCTCAATGGTTATGTTTTGTTGACTCATAGACATAGATAGTTTATAACCAAAACTACACTTTTACAACGTCGATGTGATCACTAATAAAACCAAAAACAGCCAGTTTGTGGCTGTTTTTTTTACTACCGCTACCTTTTTAGTGTTGTGGCGGCGGATTCTTCACCCACCCGCACTCTTTATTAGCGCATGTTACCCCTCTTTCTTCAATAAGGAGTGATCCGCATTGGGGGCATTTTTCTCCTGTTGGTTTTTGCCACAGGGCAAAGTCGCACGACGGGAATTGATTACATCCATAAAACAGCTTTTTACGTTTCGTTCGTTTTTGAACGATTTCTCCCTTGTTGCATTTTGGGCAGATGATGCCCGTTGATTTTTCTATTGTTTTCGTGTTTTTGCACTTCGGGAATCCCGAACATGCGAGGAACTCACCGAAACGTCCCAAGCGTATCACCATTGGCTCCCCGCATTTTTCGCAAATTTCATCAGTCGGGATTACCGGCATCACCTCTTGTTTTGACACCGTAACGTATTTTTCTTTGAGATTTTTTGCGAAGGGTTCGTAAAATGCCCGTATCACCGGCACCCATTCCCGTTTACCCTCCGCAATCTCATCAAACTCTTCTTCCATTTTCGCGGTGAAGCCAGGGTCCACAACGGCCGGGAAATGTGCGACAAGCAGGTCGTTTACGCGCATGCCCATTTTTGTTGGCCGAAAGGATCGTCTCTCGTCTTTTTCCACGTATCCCCGTTCTTCAATCGTCGACATAATAGGTGCGTATGTTGAGGGGCGGCCAATTCCTTCATGTTCGAGTTTTTTGACGAGCGTTGCTTCGGTGTAGCGAGGCGGTGGTTTGGTAAAGTGTTGCTGGGGTGTGAGGTCGCGAAGCGTAAGTACTTCGCTCTCACTAAGACCCGGTAAATCAGTTTCTTCAAACTTCATGGTGTAGACCCGTAAAAATCCATCAAATTTCAGGGTTTGGCCGAGGGCGCTGAATGTGTAGCGTTTTGTGCTCTCACCCCGAGCTTCCGCCTCTATCTCAACTGCGGTTGCATCGTATCGAGCAGGCGCCATCTGGCAAGCGATGAACCTTTGCCAGATGAGGGTGTAGAGTTTTTGCTGGTAGAGATCAAGGTGCGGCTTTACTGATTCCGGTGTGCGTTCAGGATCAGTCGGCCGTATCGCTTCGTGCGCTTCTTGGGCGAGTCGTGATTTCGTCTTGAATGTTCTCCACGCGTGGTAGGTCGGTCCAAATGTGCGTTCAATATATTCTTTTGCGGCAAATTGCGCGTCTTTTGCAATATGCACCGAATCAGTTCGCATGTAGGTGATGAGCCCAACCGGTTTCTTCCCAAGATGAATACCTTCGTAGAGTCCTTGGGCGGTACGCATCGTGGTTTTCGAAGAGAAGCGAAGCCGTCTCCACGCATCTTGCTGGAGGGTGCTTGTGGTGTAGGGGGGGAGAGGGTATTTCTCGACCTCTCTTTTCTCTACCTTGGCGACGCGATAGATCCTTCCATTAAGATGGGCAAGAATCTCATCTGCCCGTGCCCCACTTCCAATAGCAAGTTTCGAGAGGGTCTCACCATCAATTTTTGTGAGCGTTGCTTCAAAGATGTTCCCCGCACTATCCTCTTGTTTTGAGAGAGTCGCAACAATGGTCCAGTATTCTTCACGTATAAAATTCTCTATTTCTCGTTCTCGTTCCACAATGAGACGAACCGCAACAGATTGCACTCTTCCTGCAGAAAGTCCACGCGCAACCTTCCGCCAAAGGAATGGCGAGAGTTTGTACCCCACGAGTCGGTCAAGAATTCTTCGCGCCTGCTGTGCATCAACGAGATGTATATCAATGACACGAGGATGTACAAGCGCTTTCTCTATTGCCCTTTTCGTAATTTCATGGAATACGATTCGCTGAATAACCTTTTGTTTTTTGCTTTTCGTTTTTCGCTCATTCAGGTCTAAGGCATGAACAATATGCCACGCAATTGCTTCACCCTCTCTATCTCCATCAGTTGCAAGGATAAGCGTATCTGCATCTTGAACCAGTTTCTTCAGGTTTTGTATCACTTTTTTCGCTTTCGGTGGGATAACATAGGTGGGTTTAAAATCGCGGCGGAGATCCACACCGATTTTGTCTTTCGGGAGATCCCGAACGTGCCCCATGGTTGCCGCGACCTCATAGGTGCGGCCAAGAAAGCTTTTGAGCGTTCGTGATTTCGTTGGACTTTCTACAAGAATGAGACGCATAGTATTTATGAAATCAGAAATCAGAATATCGAAATCCGAAACATACTATAAGGTTATCGTTTTATAGTATACATCCCTTTGCCCAGGCGTGTGACAAGGCCGCGGAGTTCCATGATGGTGAGGGTAGAGGCAGTGGTGTTCACAGGGAGCGTGGTGCGGCGTGCGATATCATCAATGTGGAGGGGCGTTGCTTGAGCCTCAAAAATCTCCCATATTGTCTTCTCTTCCTCACATAGAGCCGTGTGGATCTTGCGAGGTGCGAGATCCCTCTCCCCCGTTTTTACAAATGGAGCAAGTTCTTCCAGTATATCGTCTGCGTCTTCAACGAGTTTCGCGCCGCGTTGGATGAGTGCGTGAGTCCCCCGTGATGTTTTCGAAAAGATATGGCCAGGGACCGCGAATACCTCGCGATTCGCATCCAGCGAAAACGTCGCGGTGATCAATGCCCCGCTCTCTTTTGGTGCTTCCATAACGACTACACCGAGTGACATTCCTGCAATAATTCGGTTTCGTTGGGGAAAGTGGTGGGGGAGCGGCATGGTGCCCGGCGGGAATTCAGACACCACCGCACCCCCGCCTTTGATAATTTCTTCGGCGAGGATTCTATTTTGCGAGGGGTAGAGGCTCTTTTGGTCAACCCCTGAACCGAGGATCGCTACGGTTCTCCCTCCCGCTTCAAGCGCCGCTCGATGCGCGAAGGTATCAATGCCGCGTGCCATCCCGCTCACCACCGTGATTCCCGCATGTGCGAGATCACGTACGAGCGGCGGCGTTACCTCCTTCCCATAGACCGAGTAATTCCGTGTGCCAACGACGGCGAGCGGAATGTCACCCTCATCCCACACCTTACCACGAACATAAAGGAGGAGTGGAGGAGTTGAAATTTCCTTAAGGAGCGGAGGGTACGATTCCTCGTAGATACTCACAAGACCGATTCCATCCCGTTCACATTTTTCTTTTTCTTTTTCGATATCAATCGTGTCTCTTCTTAATATCATATCTTGAATTGTTGTTTCATCGAGGGGCCACGTCTCTTTCCGCAGTCTCGCTTCATCCATTTTCCAGATAGCCTCGAATGAATTGTATTTCAAAAAAAGTTCCTTCACTATTTTTGGTGTGAGTGAAGGAATGAGGAGCAACCCGTGAAGGTACCATTTTTCCATGTGTTCCATGGCTGTAGCATACAAGACGCACTCGCAATTGACAAGATAATATGCATCTGCTACAGAGAACTATCAATATAAAATCAGTACATTCACAATTGGAGTTCGCATTATGGAAAGCATGTTTGATGGACTTGAAGGAGTAGGTTACCAAGAACTGAAGCGTGAAGAAAAATCTTTTCTCCAGCGCTTCTTCAAGAGAATCAGGAAGCGAAAACTGATCACTGCGTGTGTAGCGGTAATTCTCGTTCTTTACGGTGCGGGGATTGTCTCCCAATGGGTGAGCCCATACTCATACAGAGAACAAAACCTCGAACGTGTCACCGAATCTCCATCTCGTGATCACATTTTCGGAACCGATAGGCTAGGGAGAGATGTCTTCACGCGCGTGCTCTTTTCACTCCGCACGACATTCATTGTTACTGCGGCAGTGGTATTTACCGGGGGGCTTGTCTTCGGCGTGGGACTTGGGTTACTTGCAGGATACAAGGGCGGTATCACCGATACCATTATCATGCGGGTGGGAGAAACATTCTCACTTATTCCCGGGTTTTTACTTCTGATTTTAATTAGCGCGACTGTCCGTCCACGATGGGAAGAGTTTGTGCGGGGAGTTGCCGATACAACAGGGATGCAGTTTCTTGTCAGTGAAGGCATATCGGACTTCGTGTTGATCTTCGGCGCGCTTTCACTCTTCTATTGGCTTGGCACGGCACGTCTCATCCGTTCGCAGGTCTTGGCGCTCCGTGAGCAGGATTACATTCTTGCGGCACGCACGCTTGGCGCCTCAACCCCACGAATTCTTTTCAGGCACCTCCTCCCGAATCTTATGGGGCTCATTCTTGTGGGCCTCACTGCGGGGCTTGGTTCTATTGCGGGATCTGAAATTGCGCTTACTTTCTTGGGGCTTGGCATCCAGCCGCCCCACCCGAGTTTTGGCGCCATGATATATGATGCGGGGAACATCAGAACCATTCAGGCATATCCCCATCTTTTGCTGATTCCGGGCGCGGTGATTGCGCTCCTCATGTACGCATTTAACCTCTTGGGAGATGCCCTCATCGAAATGATTAATCCCAAGAAAGCAACTCGTTAGAAGTGTAAAGGAGGGTAGAGAGTGTGAAGCGGGTATTCTTTGTTGGTGTTCTTGTTGGGTTCATCGTGGGCGCGATTGTTGGCGCAGGGTGGCTCAGCAAATTCATCAAAGCAGGTTCGTAAGAAAAGGAGGAAAGAAGAGAAGATGAGGAAGCTATTCAGTTTTTTGGCGCTCGCAAGTGTGGTTTTGGTCGCAACGTCATGTGCGGGCGGCGGAGGCGGAGGAGACACCGCGTCTCCAACCCCAACTGTTCCCGCAAACACGCTCCGTCTCATTGGGCCGGATCCCCTCACTATGGATCCTGCGCTTACCGGTGATGCGGGTTCTGCAACGTATATCGAAGAAGTATTCAGTGGGTTACTTACCCCTGTAGTAGACAAGAATGGTAGTGTGGTCATTGCTCCTGACCTTGCAGAGTCTATTCCGCAAATGGTGCAAAACCCAGATGGAACTGCATCGTACACCTTCACTATTCGCGCGAACGCCACGTTCCACAATGGCCGCAAAGTTACCGCAGAGGACCTGAAGTGGTCGCTTGAACGCGCGGCAGAGCTTGGCAGCCGCGGTATCTCCTCGACCGCAGAGCTTTACCTTTCCGACATCGTCGGCGCAGTTGATAAGCTCCGCGGGAGAACCAAAGATATTCGCGGGATCGAAGTGTTGGATCCATCGACCATTCGGATTACCATTGATGCCCCGAAACCGTATTTCCTTTGGAAGCTTACCTATCCCACCGCGTTCGTCGTTGACCGGATACAGGTTGAAAGCAACCCGCGTTCCTGGACACGGAGACCCAACGGTACCGGCCCCTTCAAGCTTGTGAAATGGGAGCTGGGAACCGAGGTCGTGCTTGAGCGCTACGACGCCCATCATCTCGGCAAACCGAAGCTTGAACGAGTGCGGTTCTTCCTTGCGGGCGGTTCGAGCCTCACCATGTACGAAGTCGGCGACGTTGATGTCGCAGGCGTCGGTCCTGCCGATATCGAACGGGTGCGTGATCCAAATGATCCGCTTTCGAAAGAATACGTCGAGACGCCGTCGTTTGATGTCTTCTATATCGGGTTTAACACCACGAAAGCGCCGTTTGATGACGTGAAGGTGCGGCAAGCCTTTGCCATGGCGATTGATAAAGAGCAGATCGTGAGAGTGATCCTTAAGGACGAAGCGCTCGTTGCCAATGGCATTATCCCGCCGGGTATGCCCGGGTACCGTCCCGACTTTAAGGGACTTGAGTTTAATTCCGCACGCGCGCGCGAACTTTTGAGTCAGTCGCGATATGGCAGTGCCGACAAGCTTGGCCGGATCGTACTTTCTCTTTCGGGACAAGGTGCGACCGCGGGTCCCGCGATCGAAGCGATCGTAGAGATGTGGCGGACGAACCTCGGCGTTGAGGTTGAGATCGAGCAGACCGAGTTTGCCACCTTCCTTGAGGATGCAAAACTTGGAAGACAGCAGCTCTACGTTCTCGGCTGGATCGCGGACTATCCGGATCCCGAAGACTTCCTCGACCTCAAGTTTCACTCCGGTCGCAGCGCGGCGAACAACGAAAGCCGTTATGTAAATCCCGCAGTTGATAGGCTTCTTGAACAGGCGCGGACTGAACTTAATCACGATGCGCGCATGAAGCTTTACCAGCAGGTAGAGGATATCATCATTAACGAAGCGCCGTGGATCGTACTGATTCATGGGAAGAACAACCTCGTGGTGAAACCGTACGTGAAGGGATACCAGGCGCCACCTTTGGTGATCCCGACGCTCCGGTTCGTGTCGATCGAACGATAATCTTTATTATAAAAAGCCCGATGTATTTCGGGCTTTTCCATTTAGTTTGACAATTTTTTGTGGCAGTGCTAGGATGTCAATATAATCAACGGAACGTTCTTTTATAAAGGAGGCACTGCTTGATGCTGAAGACCGTTTTGAAGTTGCTTGCGCTTGCCGCGGTAGTGGTGGTCACCCTTGGCATTGCAACGTGGCGATTCGCACCGAAGGATCATACGCACACTGCCCAGGAACTTTATACTACACTTGCTGATGGGAAGTATGACACTACCTTTTTAATGTCGGAACTTGCCTTGACCAATCAAGACGATGCACTCACGTGGACACGTCCGCTTCTTGTGCGTTTCATTGATGCGAATGGCGAGGTACTCGGCGGACTCTACGGCATGGGAATCCTTTGCGGTGACTACGTTATTTCGCGAGCCACTCTTCTTGACCCGCGCCGTGGGGGTGTGACTCCGGGAGTAGTAGTAGAAGAGACCAATATCCGACTCCTCCCCAACCCCACCGTTGAGGACGATTGGATGGTGGAAGACCTCGATGTAGTTTACTCTGATCTCCAGTTTGACTTTGTCCTCTTGAGTCGTCCTACAAGTCTTCTCATTCAAAGACCGGAAGAGGGATGCGGGGTCCGCGTTGGCAACTTCGATGAGCTCTCCCCCGGAGACGTACTTTTCCAGGCAGGACATTTCCCTATTGGCGTGATAAGCGTTGATCGGGGAGTCGTCACGTATGTTGACAAGGAACAAGATTTTTTCTACTTCCAAGGAACCGTTGAGTTCACGGAAATCGGAGGCCCTGTTTTTGCTCTTCGCGATGGGAAACTTGAGCTTGTGGGAATGACGGTAGGCTCCTTTACGAACTACGGAATCGAAACCAAAGCCGCTGCCGTTTCCATGGAAACCATACTCAAAGTTATTAAATCGGCAACCGACATAGATCTTTCCCAAGATCCTCAACCAGAGCCTGATTAACATCAGGCTCTTTTTCTTTCTTTGTATTACC
>CAYJUQ010000016.1:7021-14274 GCA_964373425.1 uncultured Candidatus Saccharibacteria bacterium | reverse complement strand
ACTTGTGGCAAGTATCTTTTTGATCCTTACTTCCTAAAAGGAGGGGTATGCAGTGACTCAAGAAGAGGAAATTCAGGATTTTATCAAGGCGCTTCGGCGTTGGCACGAGCGAACAGATGATCCGGAAAAGCGAAGGAAAATTTCTCTCATGATCGGCGAGATCGCGATCGGTTCTGATATCGGCCGTGAGCAGGTGGAGTTCTTTCGTGGGCATGCGCGAGTGAGGGGGGTCGATCTTGTAACGCTCATAGATGACCTTCCATAATTAACGGTGCGCTGGTAGCTCAATGTAGAGCATCTGGCCTACATCCAGAAGGTTGGGGGTTCAAGTCCCTCCCGGTGCACCATCACATTGTCTTTTCTTCTTCTTTTGTATCGGGGGCAGGATTGATGTAGCGGCAGCATATCACCCTTCCAAGGTGAGCGCATCGGTTCAAATCCGATATCCTGCTCCAAACGGTGCCGGCGTAGCTCAGCTAGGCAGAGCAGTGGCCTTTTAAGCCAACGGTCGGGGGTTCGATTCCCTCCGCCGGTACCAATCCAATTACCCGTCCTATTTAAGTAAGGCGGGTAATTTCTTGACACAATTTCCACATTTTGTTAAAATTCAATCTTGGATTTTTACATTCATAGGAATCTGTTCGAATCATGAAAGGAGGGCGTATCGCGGATACGATGGCCTAACCCGCTCTTTCAAAAATAAATTCCAAAAGGAGGTTTCCATGAAAGGAGTAGCACTTGGTGCGCTTGTTGTCTTCGGGCTTATCACGGGACTTGTACTCGCGGTTGGCTGTACCGCAGGAGTAACCTACAACAACCTTGTCGGGAAAGAGAACTCGGTAGACGAGGCATGGGGAAACGTTGAGAACCAATACCAACGAAGAGCTGACCTCGTACCGAATCTTGTTGAGACGGTGAAAGGAATTGCCGAGCAGGAACGAGTAGTGTTTGAAGAGGTGACACGTCTCCGTTCTCAAGTGGGGCAGGTGACAGTCGATCCCTCGAATCAAGGGCAGATGGCGGAATTTGCGACGCTTCAAGATCAGCTGGGGTCTGCGATCGCGCGGCTTCTTCTTGTGGTAGAGCGGTATCCAGAAATTCGTTCACAGCAGAACTTTTTGGAACTTCAGGCCCAGCTTGAGGGCACCGAGAATCGAATCGCGGTTGCGCGTCGCGACTACAACTCCGCGGTGAAGAACTACAACAATGCGGTACGGAAGTTCCCGGGCAACATCTTTGCGGGAATGTTCGGATTTGATACGCGGCCTTTCTTTGAGGCGAAAGAGGGTGCGGATCAGCCTCCCAAGATTGATTTCTCTATCCCGGAGAAGTAGTAACTCGAACATAAAGAGGGGTGGTCGCGGGATCGCCCCTCTTTCTTGGTGTGGCAAGAAGGAGAAGTAACATGGTTTTGATGTTTCGTTCTCATCGACTGCGCGATTGCTTTTCTGATAAAGACCTTGCTCGTATCAGGGGTGCAGTTGAAGATGCAGAAGCCGCAACGATTGGCGAGATCCGTGTGAAAATTGTTGCAGATCTTCGTGCACCAAAACTCAATGGCAAACTCTCACGAGAGGATCGTCAAAGCATCAAGAACCTTGAAGAGATCTGTAGGCGGGGCGAGACGCGTGCGTTTGCCCAGTGGCATTTCTTTGCCGAAGGCCTTCACAATACCCGTGAGCGTACCGGCGTCCTCATCCTCCTTATTCTTAAACGGCGGAGGGTCGAGATCCTCGCTGATGTAGGAATTTCGTCAAAGACGAGTCAGGAAACATGGGACCAGATCGTTGCGAGTCTTTCCTTGGCATTCCGGAGCGGCGCATTCACCGGAGGACTGGTCGCTGCGGTTCAAAAAGTTGGCGCTCTTTTGAGAGAGCATTTCCCTATGCGGCCCGGCGATACGAATGAGCTTTCTGATGCGCCAATTCTCGAGGAGGAGTAGCATGCGGATGAAGATCTCCCCATTCTCGTTTTTACTTGCGGCGCTCATTGCAATATTCCTTGGAGCGAGCGGTATTTTCAACACAGTTCGTGTATATGCCGCACCGCCCCAACCCGTAGGGTACGTCAATGACTTCGCGAACATCATTCCCGATGATGTGGAAGCGGCGCTTGAAGCAAAACTAAGCGCGTACGAGACGAAGACAACGAATGAAGTCGTTGTGGTGACGGTTCTCTCGCTTGAAGGAAAGAGCGTTGAGGACTACACGATCGAGCTTGCACGGGCATGGGGCGTTGGCCAAAAAGAAAAGGATAACGGCATCGTTATCCTTGTTGCGCCAAGCGAGCGGAAAGTCCGGATCGAAGTCGGATACGGCCTTGAAGGAACGATACCTGATGCGATCGCAAAGCGCATTATCGAGCAGGATATGACCCCAAAATTCCGGGCGGGTGATCTTGCCGCAGGTATTGTCGCAGGAGTTGATGCGGTACTTGGGCGACTTGAAGCCGCAGATGCGCCACCCCCTTCCGAAGAGACATCCGAGGAGACGAGTGGCGGGGGGAATGCCGGTCTTGTTGTCGGGATCGTTTTTGGGAGTATCGCTGGCGGCATCGTGCTTATCCTCTTTTTTGTATGGCTTCTGGGCACGTTCAGGCAATGGCGTGCCGAGGTCGCACGGCGAAAACGAGTGCGGCAGGAAACCGTTGAGAATATGGTGCAGCTTGAACGGGATGTTGAGAGCGCATTCCTTGAACTGAAAAAACTCAAGGAGGATATGCAATGAGCAGTGAACGATATCCCGGTGTGTTACGAAGAGAACTTGCTCGGCTCGAAGCGCGAAAAGAGTCGGTAGCAAAGATGCTGAAGCATGCAGAGATTTCGGTGAAGAAGCTTCTCAAGAAGCATCCGTATGATATGGGTCGCCTAGTAGGCGAGACACAGGCGGGTGTCGATAGTTTTCGGAGCGAGATACGCTCGCTTGCCGAACGCAAAGCATCATTCGATCATGCGCGTGCGACGTATAGAGAGAAGTCAAAAAATACGGAACGCGCGATTGACGATGTGCGGGTCTATCTTACGGGACTTGTTGCACAAGGCTGGCGGGTTGAGATTGAGCGGGAGCTTCAAGAAGCGCATGAATCGTTTCGAGAGGCGCAAAAGCTTCTTGAGACGCGCGTTGAAGTACCCGACTACGAAGCGGTGATTACTTCCCTTCAAAAATCTCAGCATAGTGTAGATACATCGCAAACGAAGTGGATGGCTCGGCTGAGGCTTCAGGGGGAAAACGGGAAAGCGCTTGCTGAATTTGAAGGATGGCATACACGCGAGCTTCCCGTTCATCGTAAGGCCTGGATTTCAGCTCTTGTGCACCTCAAGGAGCATACACCTTTCGAGGTGTGGCAAGAAGTTACGGAAGCTACACAAGCGAAAGATGAAGCAGTACGTGATGGTTCTCCAAATCTTTTGAAGATTGCATCGCGTCTCAATGGGATGGATGTGCAGGATATTGAAGGCGCAGCAAAACACTTGAATGAGCTAAAAACCCTCCGCGAGAACGCAGAGGCGGCCTATCGGATCCCCGAGATACGATTTAAAGAGTATCTCGCCGCGAAAGCAGATGCAGAGCGGTTGTCCGGCAAGGTTCACGCAGCTATTCATAGTGCAAAAGAGGCAACAAGCGGTACTGATGCAGAAGGCAGCGGGGAAGCTGAACTGGGAAGTGCAAGGGCAAAGCTCGCGAAAACCGAAGATCTCCTTCGCGGAGGATTCCCGAACTGGTTTACGATTGTTGCGCTCCTTGGCGCTGCACTTGTGGCAGCCAATGCCGCTGAACGTACTGCTCGCGATCACATAGAGGGGGTTGCAGCCGCAAGGCGTCGCCGACGCTCTTCCTATAGTTCAGGCTATGGCTCGAGTTATGGCGGCTGGTCCTCCGGTGGATCTGGAGGCGGCGGTTTCGGAAGCTTTGGTGGCGGCAGTTTCGGCGGCGGAGGCGCGAGTGGCGGATGGTAAATAATCCCTTCATTAACTAAATAAACATCAAATGGACCCCTACGGGTCCATTTTTACTTGACTTATATTTTATAATATGCTATAATAGAGATGTATCCTCGATGTCTATTAGGTTAGGCAAGTGAAAGGAGTTCTGTCATGGCAGAAGAAGAGAAGGAGAATGGTCGGAGCAACAAGCCTCGCGGGTGGTACTCACGGTTGCATCAGAACGATGACAATCGTCGGGAGGCAAGGGCATCGTATCTTGCCGAGCACGGCCCCGAGGCTCGTCGGCGCAAGGCCGAGGAGCGTGCTGAGGCACGAGCCCAGCGAAGCGCGGCGGAGCAGCTTCGGATTCTCGATCAGCGTTTCGGCGCGGGTCAGGGTGCGAAGCGCGAGCGGGCACGTCTCAAGCAGTTGATCAACGCATCCTAACCGGGTCGAGGTCGTCCTCTAGGGGTTTGCCGGTTGTCCCATAACAGCCGGCATTTTCTTTTGCCGACGTTTTTTTATGTATATATTTCTCGGGTGTGTTCCTCCCCATTCATTTATTTTTTTTCACAACCGGCCCTTCTTTTGTATCCTCAATTCGATATCCCTCGAGCATCATCATCCCCCGAATTTCATCTGCCCGTTTCCAATTTTTTTCTTTCCTATATTTTTTCCGAAGCCAAAGAAGCTCCATTACCTTTTCCGGTATTTTTTCACGGGATCCGTCGTTATAAGCAATGATGCCAAAAATACCAGTTATTTCAGAAATGAAATTTAATATTTTTTGTACATCGCGTTTTGTAAGCGCTTTGCGATCGATGAGACGATTTCCCTTTGTGATGAGATCAAAAATAACGGCAACTGCCCTTGGTGTATTAAAATCATCATCCATATGCGCAATGAATTTCTTTTTTGTACCATCAATTATTTTTTTCGCCAATCCGTTGCCACCCTTTTTCTTTGGCATCTTGATAGTTTGATACTCCGACACTCGTTCGAGAAATTCTTCAATTCTTTTCAACGCATGTACTGCTTGTTTTGCCATTTTTTCGCTGTAATCAATGGGGGAACGGTAGTGGTGCGAAATGATGAGAAATCGCAATGCTTCGGGGCTGTATTTTGAAAGGAAGTTGCGAATGGTGATGAAATTGCCGAGCGATTTTGACATTTTCTGCCCGCCAACGACAAGTGCGCCGGTATGGAGCCAGTAACGGACAAACGGTTTCCTACCCGATACCGCTTCCATTTGGGCAATTTCTGATTCGTGGTGTGGGAAGATGAGATCCGTTGAGCCGCCATGCATATCATACTGGGGGCCAAAGATTGCTTCAGAAATTGCGGTATCTTCAATGTGCCAGCCGGGTCGTCCCTCGCCCCACGGGCTTTGCCACGACGGTTCTCCGGGCTTTTTCGCTTTCCAAAGCGCGAAATCAAAATCGTGTTTTTTATTGGGGTCCGGTTTCATGCGAACCGCCTTTTTTAATTGCGGGAGTTTTTGGTGCGAGAGCTTTCCGTATTCCGGAAACTTTGTGATATCAAAATAGACACTCCCATTTGCGCCGTAGGCAAACCCCCTCTTTATGAGTTTGCCGATCTGTGAAAGGATTTGGGGAATGTACTCGCTTGCGCGTGCATATTTCGTGACGCTATCGATCGCGAGTGTTGCGACATCGCTCATGTAATCTTTTTCTTCAAGACGGGCTAGTTTCAATGGGTCTGTCCCGAGTTTTTTCGCGCGGTCAATAATTTTATCGTCAACGTCGGTGATGTTTTGAAGGTAGTAAACGTCAAAACCGCGCCATCGAAGGTATTTCGCAATCATATCAAAGGCGACGTAGGTGCGTGCATGGCCAATGTGGCTTAAATCATATACCGTCGGCCCACAAACAAATAACCGCACGTACCCTTGTTTTTGCGGTTGGAATTCTTCTTTTTTTCTCGTGAGGCTGGTATAGACGCGGAGCATATTTAGAGCCACCGTTTCTTTTTGAAATACCATATGGTAAGCACCGCTCCTAAAAGCATTGCGATTGCTATGGTTATGAAATCTCGCTTGACTGGTCCATCGGTGAGCGGGAGCGAGGTGTTCATGCCATAGATATTCGCAAGGAGTGATATGGGGAGGGTGATGGTAAAGATGATGGTGAGGATACGGATCACCTCGTTCGTTTTTGTTGAGGCAAGCGCGATATTGGTGTTTTCAAGGGCCTCAAGTGTTTCTTTTTGGTTCTCGAGATGATCCCAAATTTTACTGTAGGATCCCGCGAGGTCAAAGAGATACGGCTCAAACTTTTTCTCAAAAAATGAAACCCCCTCTTTCATGAGTGAATCGAGAAAGAGTTTTTGCGGTTCCATCACTCTTCGAAAATCGATCACCGCACGCTTGAGTATCGAAACCTCAAACACCATTTCTCTCTCTTTGCCTTTAAAAATTTCTTCCTCTATCTCATCAATGCCGCTTTCAAAAAATTCGAGTTTAGGGAAGATGCTTGCAAGGACCCGTTCCATGATTTCATAAAAGAGCATTGACGTTCCGGTGCCCATGAATTCGCGACGCGCCTCCTCGTAAAGCATGCATTGATCAAAAAGAGCTTTTAGGGGGAGGATAGAGTGGTAGCGACTTGTGATGAGGTGGGTTTTCGTGATGAGAAAATCAAGTTCGAGTGATTCAACCTTCCGCTCTTTTCGATTCAAGAACGGCACATGCACAATCATAAAGAGGTACTCGCCGTAGTTTTCTACCTTCGTTCGCTGTGCGGGCGGCACGAGCTCTTCTAAGACCAGCGGGTGGAACGAGAAATTGTCTTTGAGAAATTGGAGGTCGCGACTTGAGGGCTGTTCGATATCAATCCACGTGATGCCGTCACTTTTAATGGTTTTTATCATGACAGGGTTATTATATAAAACTATCTGAGGAAAAGAAATGACTGTTTGTTCATTGACATAAAGGATCAATTTGTTACCATACAACCGCTTTTAGGGAATAAAGACTCGCAGCATCGAAAGGAGGATGTGATGCCAAAAGAGGCGTATGAAGTAGTGGTGAAGGTTCCACTCGGCTCAGAAGCAACATTCACATATATTTCCAATAACGGTTCCTTTGTGCTCCGTGGCTGTATCTCGGTAGAGCAGGCGTGTGAACTTTTGAAGGGAACGAGTATGTGCACGACGAAAGACGAGCTTTTCAAACTCGCGGTGCGATGCGGGCTCCGGAGTCCGATTCGATAGGGGGGAAACATCTTTGGAATCCACCGGGCAGGTTCCTTAATTAACGTTCCAATCAAACAAAAAGAGCGTCTATATAATTGGCGCTTTTTCTATTAGCACT
>CAYJUQ010000016.1:0-6921 GCA_964373425.1 uncultured Candidatus Saccharibacteria bacterium | reverse complement strand
GGGAGTGCTAACGCGGTTATAATGAAGCCTGATGATAACGGCAAGACAACAAAATATTTTAGAGGCACTCATTCAAGAGTATATTGATACTGCCCTACCCGTTGGGTCTGAATTACTCTTTGAAGAATACCACTTAGGAGTGAGCCCCGCGACAATCCGGGCAGAGCTTTTGACGCTTGATAGGGAAGGATACCTTTCCCAGCCTCACACATCCGCTGGCCGCATCCCAACTGATCGTGGCTACCGTTTCTTTATCGATCGCCTTATAGCGGAAAAAGAGTTTGCGGCTCCCCGCACCCCAGATATAGAAGAAGTTGTTGCCGCCTTTTTTGAGACGGGAGTAACCCGCGAGAGACAATATTCCCGTTTAGTGAAAGACGTATCATCCCACACAGAGAGTTTTGCAATTCTTATTGATGGCGATGACCTTAGCCTCTATAAAGAGGGGTGGAATTATGTCTTGCGTGAGCCCTATTTTTCCGAGGAAGATGTGCGCGATGATTTCCTTCTGCTTCTCGAGAAGTTTGAGCGCGACATCGAAACGCTTTTCCACCGATTCATTGCCGAAGCATTTCAGGTGTATATCGGAAGGGAGAATCCCATCGATAGGAAGATCGATGAGTTCAGTATTATTGCGTCTGGCGGCAAAAAAGAACGAGGCGAAAAAGTACTTGCGCTCATTGGGCCGAAGCGCATGGATTACGCGCGCACACTCTCTTTCGTATCGCGAGTTCGTGAAACCCTCTTTTAATTTTGGCATATGAGCGACGAGCACAAAGAAGAGAAAATTCAAGAAGAGAAAAGTGATCAAGAGGCGGCAGAAGAGTATTTGAATGGATGGAAGCGGTGTCTTGCTGATTTTGGCAACTATAGGAAAGATGAGGCAAAGCGTGTGGCGAATGCCCTCGCTTTTGCAAATGAGCTTCTCGTCAAAGATTTGATTGCTATTCTTGATGCGTTTGACGGGGCAGATACACATATCACACGCGCACCGGATGATGTGCGTGAGGGAATTCTCAATATAAAAAAACAGCTTGAAAAGATATTGAAGGACGAAGGGTTAGAGCAAATCGAAGCGGCACGTATCTTTAACCCGGAAATCCATGAAGCACTTGAGTCGCAGATATCTCAAAGCGAGAGCGGTACCATTCTTGAGGTAAAGCGCAAGGGATATCGTCTCAAGGGTAGAGTGATTCGGCCCGCGGGCGTAGTGGTTGCGGTGACATCCGAGGAAGGGGAAGCCGCATAAAATTCATGATACAATAACGTTGTCTTTTAGCCTTTACGAAACTATGCCAAAAATTTTAGGAATTGATCTTGGCACCACGAACTCCGCAATGGCGATTGTTGAGGGTGGCGAGCCACGAATCATAGAGAATCAAGAAGGGAACCGTACCACCCCTTCTGTTGTTGCGCTCTCTAAAAACGGCGAGCGGCTCGTGGGGTTATTGGGGAAGCGTCAAGCCATCACCAACCCTCGGAACACTATATTTTCCGTGAAGCGTTTCATCGGGAGAAAGGCGAGCGACCCCGAAGTTGTGCATGATAAGAAGTGGCTGTCGTATGAGATTCGTGAATCGAAATCCGGCGGTGTCGAGGTAAAAATGGGAGAGCAATGGTATGCGCCTCCTGAGATTTCTGCGATGGTTCTCCAGAAGCTGAAACACGACGCAGAGGAAAAATTGGGTGAGAAGATTACCGATGCGATTATCACGGTTCCCGCCTATTTTGACGATTCACAAAGGCAAGCAACAAAGGATGCGGGGGAGATCGCAGGGTTTAGCGTGAAGCGGATTATTAATGAGCCGACAGCCGCGGCTCTCGCGTATGGGTTTGGTTCAGGGAAGACAGGAGGGAGACGAAAAGAGAGTGAACAAATTGTGGTGTATGATTTTGGGGGTGGAACGTTTGATGTTTCAGTGCTTGAAGTATCGAAAGATACCGTTGAGGTAAAAGCAACCGGAGGCGATACACATCTTGGCGGCGACGATTTTGACCAAAAGATTATTCAGTGGCTTACGAGCGAGTTCAAGAAAGAGCAGGGGATTGATCTTGCGAAAGACGAGCTCGCGCTCCAGCGTTTGAAGGAGGGCGCAGAGAAGGCAAAGCACGAACTTTCAACAACCCTTGAGACCGAGATTAACATCCCCTTCATCACCTCCGATGCATCGGGTCCACGGCATCTTTTGATGAAGATGAGCCGTGCGACGCTCGAGGAGCTTGTGCGTGAGTATGTGGAACGCGCAGAGGAGCGCGTGAAGGGAACGGTCAAAGACGCCGGCTTTACGCTTGAAAACATTGATGAGGTGATACTTGTTGGAGGCCAGACGCGGATGCCCGCGATTCAGGAATCAGTAAGGAAGCTTTTTAGTAAAGAACCGCACAAAGGCATCAACCCCGATGAGGTGGTTGCGGTGGGCGCTGCAATTCAGGGAGGAATTTTGCAGGGCGATGTAAAAGATGTGCTGCTTCTTGACGTGACCCCCCTCTCACTGGGGATTGAGACGCTTGGTGGTGTGATGACGCGGCTGATTGAAAAAAACACGACGATTCCCACCTCCCGAACTCAAATCTTTTCAACCGCTGCAGATAGCCAAACATCCGTTGAAATTCATGTGTTACAGGGAGAACGAGAGATGGCAGCGGATAATAAAACTCTCGGACGCTTCATTCTTGACGGTATTCCTCCCTCACCGCGCGGCATGCCGCAAGTTGAGGTTACCTTTGATATTGACGCAAACGGTATCCTCAAGGTAAATGCGAAGGATAAGGCGACGGGGAAGGAACAGTCTATTCGTATTGAGGCCTCATCCGGCCTTTCCAAAGACGAGATTGAGCGAATGAAGAAGGAAGCGGAGATCCACGGAGAAGAAGACAAGAAGAAGCGCGAGAAAGTAGAAATTAAAAATAGCGCAGACGCGCTGGTGTATGCTACTGAAAAGACGCTTCGCGATTTGGGAGAGAAGGTTCCTGCCGATATCAAAAAAGAGGTGGAGGAGAAAGTTCAGGCATTGAGAAAAGTCAAAGATGGCGATGACACTGATGCGATAAAACGCGCCTCGGAGGAACTTTCGCACGTGGTGCAGAAAATCGGTGCCGAGATGTACCAAAAGCAGCCCGGAAGTTCAGAGGCTGGTGGAGGGGAGCAGGAAGAGAACAAAGATAAGAAAGATGTGGAGGAAGGGAAGTTCGAAGAGGGAGATAAGGAGAAAAATTGAAAATGAAAGGCCAGTTCTTGGGTGTTGCTACATTACTATATGCAACAAAAACTAAATTCGAAATATCTATTGTATGCGGTGGTGACGGCGGTAACGGGGCTTATCGCATGGGGTTCAATCTATAACCTTTTTTATTTGGGGAAGACGAATCCTTTTGGCGCGCCGGATCTCGCGTTCCCCGTTATCGCCTTTTTCCTTTTCACGCTTGCAAGCTCCTTTTTTGCGCTCGTTTCCACAAGCAACACTGCGGTGCTTTTCACTTTTGGCGCTGTCTTGCTCGGCGTTTTTTTCCTTTTTGGGCTCACGAGTCTCGGGAGTATCGCACCAATGCTTGCGGGAGTTCTTATACTCGTGCTCGTATTTTTATTTTTGAGCTGGCGGGGGCTTCTGCGCGAACGCGAAGGAAGGATTCGTTTTGAGCTCGGGCGTCTTTTGCGGCGGTTCCTCCCCGCATTCTTTACCGCAAACATTATTCTTATAAGCTTCCTTTCATTCTTTTCTCCATCGATTGCGAGTTCCTTCGAAGAGATTATCATCCCGCGGCCGGTGTTCACCATCTCGCTCAAATCAATCGAACCCGTCATCAAATCGCAAATACCCGCGTTCAGCTTCGATATGCCGATTGATGATTTCCTCGTTACAGTTTCTCTTTTTAATACTCTTTCTGGTAAAAAAGAAAAAACGCCTTCAAAAGGAGTCTTGCCACCGGTTATCTCACCCGATCTCTTAACACAAATTCAAAAAGGTGGCTTTGATCCCGGAGCAATTAATTTCCAATCGTTTCTCGGAAACACCGAACTTTTAAGGCTTCTTGAAGGAGAAGCACAACAACAACTTAAGACAATGTCACGGGCTGATATTGAAAAGATGCACCAGGACTTTGGAAAATCATTTGGTGTCACTATCACATCAAACCAGACACTCGGCGATGTATTCTATGCGATTGCGGTGGCGCAACTGAATCGTCTCAATAAAGAACATTCAAGCGCGCTTCCCCTCACCGTTGCGGTGACACTCTTCTTCATGCTCAAAACCCTTAGTTTCTTTTTTATGTGGACGGTGCTCCTTGGAGCCGCATTCATATTCAAGATACTCCGCAATATGAAATTTGTGGTCATTGAAGAACTTGATATAAAGAAAGAAGTGCTGGTGGTGGGTGAGTAGAAAAATATGGCAAAGGATTACTACAAGATATTGGGTCTCGGTCGCAATGCCACGAAGGAAGAGATTAAGCGTGCGTACCGGAAGCTCGCACACGAGTACCACCCCGATAAAAAAGGGGGTGATGAGGCGAAGTTTAAAGAGATCAATGAGGCATATCATGTGCTCTTTGATGATAAGAAAAGGGCCGAGTTCGATCAGTTTGGGACCACGTTTGAGGGGCACGCGCGCGGTAGCGGATTTAACTGGCAAGGATTTTCTGGAGGGCGAGACTTTGGCTGGGTTAGAGAAGATTTCGATCTTGGGGATATTTTCAGCGATTTTTTTGGCATGTCGCGTCAGGGCACGAAGAGCCGGCGAGGCGGCGAAGATATCTCTATAGATGTGGAACTCACCCTCGAGGAGGCGTTTGGGGGCATTCGTCGGGAGCTGCATCTTAAACGGTACGAGCCGTGCAGCCACTGCAAGGGTTCGGGCCTTGAGCCGGGGAGTCGTTTTGTCGGTTGTGCCACATGCGGCGGACGTGGTAAGGTGGAACGAATCGAGCGAGGTTTTTTTGGTGAGTTCCGTCAGATAAGAACATGTACTACCTGTGAGGGAAAGGGCGAGAAACCCGAGCAATACTGTACCGTGTGCAGCGGCGAGGGGCGTGAAGAGAAAATATCGAAGGTCGAGATCGTAATTCCGCCGGGGGTAAGCGATGGGGAAATTCTTAAGCTCACCGGCAAGGGTGCAGGCGGAAGGCGCGGTACTGATCCGGGCGACCTCTACGTGAAAATTTATGTAAAGAAGCATTCGCTTTTCAGGAGAGACGGCAACGATCTCTATTCAAGAGCAGAAATTTCCTTTACGCAGGCGGTATTAGGCGATAAGATCAAGGTACCCACTCTTGAAGATGATGTACATCTTACACTTCCTGCAGGCATTGAAAGCGGCAAGATGCTCCGTCTTCGCGGGAAGGGGATGCCGCGTCTTTATGGCGGAGGCCGCGGTGATCTCTATATAGGGATTCAGGTACGAACACCTAAAAATCTCACCAAAACCCAAAAAGAGCTGCTTGAGAAACTTAAAGGGGAAGGACTTTAATATATGGATTTTGCCACCATTAGCGATACGATAGGATTTCGGCCGGCATTTGATACGTTAAGTATCGCTTTTCTTTTTCTTGCCTCATTTTTCTACGGGCTTTCTGTGGGGCGGAAACGAATGATGGTGGTGCTCACAAGCACCTATTTTTCTTTTGCAGTGGTTCAGGTATTCCCGTTTTGGAGAACACTCTTTTCTCGTGTGGGCGAGGAACAGGCTTTTTTTGTGCGATCCGGACTCTTTCTTTTCTTTCTTGTCGTAATCTACATGATATTAAGCGGCGCACGTTTACGTACCATGTTGAGTCTTCCTCCCAAGGGTCTAGGGAGCTGGTGGCAGATTTTCGTCCTCGCCGTTTCGCAAGTCGGGCTCCTCGTTACCATTTTTCTCTCCTTTTCTCCGGAGAACTCCAATATTGAACTTACGCCAGTGACCACGCGTCTCTTCAGTCATTCGGCTGCGCGTTTTCTCTGGTTTCTTGCCCCCATTATATTTTTAGGTTTTTTTAGAAAGGAGAAAAATATTCACTATGAATAACGAAGAACGATCACTTACCAAAAAAGAGCGAAAAGCGCTCAGGCGCGAGGAAAAAGCGCAGGCGCATGTTGCGGAGAAGCGGAAGCGGACCACGAAGACAATTCTTTTCGTTGCATCAACGATCGTTATTTTGGGGATGGGCGGTTGGTTTACATACGGCTGGATTTCTACGAGAACCCCGGGGAATATTGAGGGTCCGGACCAAAGTCAAGCAATTCCCATCCTTGATGACAAAAACCACATTCATTCTGATGCCCCTCGTCCCGAGTATAATTCGAATCCCCCGACCTCAGGTCCCCACCACGGCAAGACCAATGAGCGGGGAGTACACGAAGAGGAAGCCCCCGATGAGCTTATGGTGCATAATCTTGAGCATGGGGAAGTGTGGATTTCATATCAGCCAGATGTTTCTGCATCTGTTGTCGAGGAGCTTAAGGATATCACCAATAGTTATCGAAAAGTTGTCTTGACTCCCCGAGCAGGGAATGATAAAGATATTGCGCTTGCGGCGTGGGGACGGTTGGACACATTCGATGTGAACTCCGATGGCACAATTGATCGTTCACGGATTGAAAGTTTCATCAAGCGGTACCGCAACAAAGGACCAGAGCAGATCCCTTGAAAACGAATGTATTCGCAAAATGGGGTAGAATAGTTTCTAAGACTTTTCGGCCCGCGGAAACTCTTCAATCTTTTTTATTCGAGGACATATCATCCGCCCGTAGCTCAATCTGGTAGAGCAGCTCCCTTTTAAGGAGATGGTTCCAGGTTCAATTCCTGGCGGGCGGACTAAAACAAAAACACCTAAGTTGGTTGGGTGTTTTTGTTTGGCTATACCTCGAGAATAAGGGGCCGAAAACCTTTTATTTTTTTATTATTTCACCGATTTTTCGTTCAAGCTGGTATTTAATATTTTTGA
>CAYJUQ010000015.1:0-14286 GCA_964373425.1 uncultured Candidatus Saccharibacteria bacterium | reverse complement strand
GGCACCTCATAGAATATAAAGCTTTTTGCTTCTCCCGCGGTTTGCACCTGGACATTGCCAAAATCGAACATCGTCTGGAAGACTCCATTCACTGCGACGGTCACGTCCTGGACTCTTGAGAGCATAAATTCCGAGTGTTCCCGTTCAAAAAGACCATGGAGTTCTATATCAACAATTCTCGCGTCGGTTACAATCCACACATCCATATAATAGTTGAGCCACACAATAAAGATGTAGGCCCAGAGGAAGAGAAGATAGAAAATCCCTGCGAGGAGGAAGAGGCGATTGAACGGCGGCTCGACCCATTGGGGGAGGTATGCGGCAAGGATTGTGTAGAGCACAAATGGCGCGAGGATAATGAAGGCGAAGACAAGGAATTGACTGTAGAGGATAAAGCGGTGACGCCGCAAGACGAGGAGCACTTTTTCATTTTGATTGAGCGCGAGCATATCGTTAGGGAGAAGGATATATGTCTTGCCAGGGGGTCGTGATGAAGATAAGGAAAGCGCTTGCAAGGAGCAGGAGGGAGACAAACACGAAAAGGTACATCGCCATTCGCGAGAGGTCATGTTCGATTCGATATTTCTTGAGGTGATATACAATCGCACCGGCAAAAAAGAGATAGGCAAGACCGAGGAGTATGAAAAGTGCGAGGGCGACCGCGAACATTATATAAGTTTCTCTTGGTCCCCTCCAGGAAGTGGGATACCGAGATGTTCATATGCGGCTTTTGTCGCGACTCGACCTTTCGACGTCCGTTCTATGAAGCCAAGCTGCAGAAGGTAGGGTTCGTAAATTTCTTCTATTGTTTCCGCTTCTTCGTTGGTGACCGCGGCAATAGTGTGCAGCCCCACGGGTCCCCCCGAGAATTTCCGGATAATCACTTCAAGCATTTTTCGATCAACCGCCTCCAGGCCAATCGGGTCAACGTCAAGCATCGTGAGGATCTTTTGCGCGATATCTTCGGTCACCACCCCCTCGCCTTTCACGTCTGCAAGATCGCGGGCACGCTTCAGGAGCCTGTTTGCGACGCGGGGTGTTCTGCGAGAACTTTTCGAGAGTATATCGATGGCGCGTTCCTCAATATTTGTGTTGAGGAGCCGGGAAGAACGTTTGAGAATTTCTTGTATATCGCTTTCATTGTAAAAATCGAGTCGGTAGGTTGAGCCGAAACGGCTCCGCAAGGGCCCGGAAAGAAGCCCAATTCGTGTTGTTGCCGCAATGAGGGTAAAATGGGGGAGGCGAAGTTCAAGGATTCGGGCAGATGCGCCCTTCCCAATAACGATATCGAGCTTAAAATCTTCCATGGCCGGGTAGAGCACCTCCTCGATGAGCTTATTGAGCCGATGTGCTTCATCAATAAAGAGGATATCTCCTTCCTCGAGGTTCGTGAGGATAGCGCCAAGGTCACCCGCTTTCTCTATCGCGGGGCCCGAGGTTACTTTGATACTCTTCCCGATCTCTCGTGCGATAATATGTGCAAGACTTGTCTTCCCAAGACCCGCAGGGCCATAGAGAAGTACGTGCTCGAGCGCCTGGCCTCGTTTCTTTGCCGCATCAATAAACACGCGAAGATTTTCCTTGATCTTTTTCTGCCCGATATACTCGTTCCAGGTTTTCGGCCGCAATGTTAAGTCGAGGTGTTCGTCTTCACGCTCTTGTAATTTTGGAGTGGATTTTGGGGTGATTGGAGTCATAAAACTTGGATATAATCCCGTACCAAAGGTGTGGGCTTGACCCTTCGATCTAGGCTCAGGGTCAAGCTGAGTCGGTCGAAGCTTGACAAGCACTTGTTATTTTGCTAGAATACCCTGTTCTCTATGTAATGAGGTGATTGTGAGAGCCTCTTCAACTGTAGGCGGTCCCCCGCACTCAAGGAGCACTATTTCTTCCGCTAGCGATGAAGCACAACGAAGAAAACGAATTTCTTCAGTCCGTGTCTTAAGGCAAGGACGAAGATATTATCGAAACTAAAGCTAATGTGCTTCTTGAGTGCGGGGGTGGGGCTTTTCTTAGTTTGGATAGTCCGGTTGCGACTTGACTATTCCTCAGAAAAGTTCCAAATTTCACGGCCTTCGTGAATAACTTTTGCCTACAGTTGAAGGGGCTTTTATCGTTCCTTTTGTCCGAGGACGCGATCGAGTTCTTCGAGCGTGGTGATACCGTTCAGTACCTTCAAAATTCCGTCTTGTCGCATCGTTTCTTTTCGCGCTCGCCTTCCCGTCCTTTCAATACGTTCTCGCGATGCGTCCATCATCGCATCGCGCACTGCTTTATCAATTTGAAACATCTCAAAAATTCCTACCCTCCCCTTATAGCCGCTTCCAAAACATACTGAACATCCCGGTGCGTGAGGGATTTGGATATCCCGTATAGCTGTCTTAGGCTGAAGGCGAAGAGGAAGCATGAGAAGCTCCTCTTTGATATATCGGCGTTCTTCTTCGGTCGGAGACCGCATCGTTTTGCATGCGGTACACAATTTTCGTACAAGACGCTGCGCGATGGCAAGATTGAGTGCGGAGGCGAGATTGGGCAGATCAACATTGAGTTCAAGTAATCGAGGAATCACACCGGGGGCGTCGTTTGTGTGGAGCGTAGAAAGGACAAGGTGTCCGGTGAGCGCCGCTTCAAGTACAACGTTTGCCGTTTCTCCATCACGAATTTCGCCGACGAGTATAATATCGGGATCTTGGCGAAGAATGGATTTAAGAGCGTTCGCAAAGGTATATCCTTTTTCCGTCTCCATTTCCGTTTGGGTCACACCGTCGAGATGGTACTCAATTGGATCTTCAATGGTGATAATTTTGACCGATCTTCGCGCAAGGTGTTTCAGGAATGCGAAATGCGTCGTTGTCTTGCCCGATCCGCTCGGGCCGGTGACGAGTATCATTCCACTTGGTTTTTCAAGTTCTTGTATGACCGTTTTTTCAAAATCCCGGCGCATTCCTAAGTCCGTAAGCGAAATGAGTGATCGGGGGTTGAGTATACGGAGGACCACACTTTCTTTTCGAGCGGCAGGGATGACCGAGGCGCGCACCCCGAACTCTTTTCCATCAGGGGCATTGACGCTGAACCGTCCTTCTTGGGCGTTCGTGTGAATATTAAGTTTTAACGATGCGAGAAGTTTCACGCGAGAAAGAATAAGATCGTAGGTTCGCCATGTGAGGGTGGTTGTATCATGGAGTACCCCGTCTATACGGAGCCGAACGAATACCTCGTTTTCTCCCGGTTCGAAGTGAACATCCGATGCATCGGTCACAAATCCGAGTGCGAGTATAGTGGTGATGAGACGTGACGTATTCTTCTCACGTGCTGCGTTCGCAAGGACCTTGCCAAAATCGGCAAACGTTTTCACGCTATGTCCGGTATACTCGAGTATATCTTTTTCAACGGTGAGTACCCCCTCTTCTTGGGTATGCGTTTCTGGCATCTTCGGATACATACCCCACGCTTTCTCGATGCTTCGCTTGGAGACGAGAAAAAGTGATATGCGGAATCCTTCTTGACGGAGACGGGCGAGGATCTCCTTGGTTTTCGCAAGCGCTGGATCGTGGAGCGCGATGTTAAGGGTACGTCCTTCTTTCGTCAATATTGCCATGAGTGCACCCCGTGCATCGTTTTCCGGGATAAGGGTAAGTGCCTCTGGGGCGATGGGGGCGAGCGCAAGATCAAGATAGGGGAGTCGAGCACGAGTCGCGCGGAGTTTTGCAGATTCTTCCTCGCTTTCCTCAATAATTTCTTCAATTTTTCGGTTATTCGTGTTGGGGGGAGGGATCATAGATTCAGGGATACCGCGTTTTCATTGTATCATAAATTGATACCGCAAAGTGAGTTCGTGTAATTTCTGTTCAAGCGTTTTTTGATCTTGAGGCGGCTCCGCGATGAAAAGTATCTCGTCTTTTGTTTCCCCGCCCCAAAGTTCCCGGACCAGACGCATACGATCGCGTGAGGCGCTCCAGGCGAGACCCCGGACTCGTGGGATGTTATGGGGGTCAGGTGTTTCCCAGAAAAACATGATGAGCTTAAGGTAGGGAAAATATTCTCTCATTTCCTGAACGACACGGGGAAGTATATCGGGGGAGGTATCGGTTTGGGAAAATACATCCGCTTTTAAATAGGCCCATCCTATTCCATGCGTGGCTGCTGGTTTGAACTCCGCAAGCGTCTTCCCAAAAAGCTTAAGAAAGGTGAGTGGACGAGTTTTGTAAAGGTATTTAATGATTGTTTCATGGTCAGCACCTTTCGACATAAGGGAAGCGGCAAGAGACAGGGTGCGCGGCCGCGTGAGATGATTTCGAAAGTTCTCCGTTTTGCTAATAATGCCGGTAAGTAGTACCGTTGCGATATCACGATCTATGAGACGCGGATCAACGCTCTCAAGCAACATCCCGACCACTTCAGAAGTGGAGCTTGCGGTACTATCTACAAGATTTACCTCACCATATTCCTCATTCCCAGACTGATGATCAATATTGAGGATAGGGGTTTCGAAAAAGAGATGAGGCCGTTTTTCAAAAACATCTCCGAGCGATTCAAGATCGTGTGCGCCGCAGGTAATAATAAGGTCATGCCTCGGTTCGTGTATCTCGTGCGAGATGTCTTCGGGTTTTGGCGGTTCTCCTTGGGGGGTAAGAAATATAGTGAGCCGATCATTTTTTTTCTCGTAGCGAAGCTCTTTGATTTTCCGTTCTCGTGTATCGATAGTTAAAATAACATCTCCCCCAAAGGAAGGAGATGAACGGAGTGTTTCGATATATGGGGCGATGAATTCAAGTTCGGAGGGCAGCCTTTCCGTGAGAAGTGGAGCGCAATCTTTTCCGAACGATCGCTTAAGGACGAGTCCGAGTGAAGTGGCACTTGCAATAGTGTCAACAGAGGGAGTGAGCGGAGCGACCACGAGCGGAGTGCGCGCGCGGTTTAAAAGTTCGAATGCTTGTTGGAAGCCCGTGAGCGCCATAAAGAGGATCCTCCACCTCCACGTACGTAAACTGCGTACGCTCAATTATATCAGCCTAGCGCATTTTTTGTACAGGGTCAACCCCTCCCATATATTTAAGTATGCTATAGTAAAAGTACACACGATGCCCACATTTATTTCAAAAAGTGAACGTGAAACCGAATCATTCGCTCGTACACTCACCACGCGACTTCTTACCCGTCCACGCCGAGGTGCGCTTGTGCTTGCGCTCGAAGGTGACCTTGGTTCGGGGAAAACAACGTTCACGCGGGGTCTTGCGAGTGCATTGGGACTGGCACATCGGGTGACGAGCCCCACGTTCTTGATTATGCGACGATACCCACTTCCTCGTAAGAAACGTCGCTCTCTTCCCTTTACTCATTTCTTTCACGTCGACTCTTTTCGAATCAAGGCTGCGGACCTCGATGCATTAGACTGGCAACGTATTATTGCAAATCCCCGGCATATTATTGCGATCGAGTGGGCCGATCGAGTGAAACGTATCATCCCAAAGCACGCACTATGGGTCACGTTTTCCGCTTCTCACCCTCAAAAACGAATACTTCGTTTCCCCGCTATTTTTAAGAGGAAGCGAAGGTGACCCCCATGTCTCCAGTAAAACATCCTACCATTATTATTGATGCGTCCGCCCTTATTCACAGGGCGTTTCATGCGCTTCCGCCCTTAACGACCAAAGACGGAAAGCCGGTCGGCGCAGTATATGGGGTCGCCTCGACTCTCCTTAAGATTTTAAAAGAGTTTCACCCGCGTTACCTTGTTGCCGCTTTCGATCGCGAAGAGCCAACATTCCGTCACCAAGCATTTGCGTCCTACAAAGCAACGCGCCCAAAGACGCCACCTGATCTTGAGGCGCAGTTTACCACCATTCGTGAACTTTTCGCTGTCTTCGGTATTTCTGTAATCGATCGAGCTGGCTGGGAGGCAGACGACATCATTGGTTCACTTGCCAAAACCTTTGCCAGGCGGAAAAATCTTGAAACTCTCATCGTTACCGGCGACCTCGATACATTACAACTCGTGAATGCCCGCGTGAAGGTATACACCTTTGGGCGGGGGATGAGTGACGCAAAAATCTATGATGAAGAAGCGGTGAAAGATCGATATGGTATCTCACCGCAACACCTCCCGGATTTTAAAGGTCTTGTGGGTGATCCTTCGGATAACATCCCCGGTGTGCGGGGGATTGGTGAAAAAACGGCGAGTAATCTCATTCAAACCTACCATTCGATCGACAAGCTCTACAAAGCACTTCCTACCGCACAACTTGCTCCGAAGGCGAAACACGCGTTAGAAACACAACATGAAGAAGCCCTTTTCAGTAAGCAGCTCTCGACGATCGATACATCGTTGGCTTTTGGCGTGCGGCTCGAGAATCTCGACTGGGAGAAACAATACAAGGGTGATGCGGCTGCAACCTTCCTTAAGTCACTCGGCTTCTACAGTCTCGTCAATCGGCTTCCCGAAATAAAAAAGAGCATCGAGGGCCAAGATACGTCTTCTCTTCCTCCCCGTACTTACAAGAACGAGGCGCCACCACTTTTTGTTGAACGTGTTACGGACGACACTGTTTTCAAACAGTGTCTTTCTCTTGCAATGCGTACGCACACAGTATACATTTCCTGGGAGGGCGTTCCCCGGGATGTCTTTGTTCTTGTCGGCGATACCGTTTTTGCGTTTCTCGAGGGCGCGCTCTCCCGCGCGCGTATCGATCTACTCATGAAAAGCGGCGTTCGGGAAATGGTGGGGCATAATTTCAAGGAGCTTCTGCGATTTACCGGATATGCCCAACCCACAGTCTCCCCGCAGCTTATTGATCTTATGGTGGGTGCCTACCTTCTTCATCCCGGACTTCGCACCTACGATCTTAACCGTCTTATTTTTGATGAGCTTGGTGGGGGCCTTGCCCTCGCATCTCCCGAAGGCCACCTCCTTTCTATACGCGAGCTTGACACCATCCTTAGAAAGAAAATGAAAGATGAGGGGCTCGACACAATTTTCTATGAGATTGAAACACCGCTTATCCCCATACTTACCGCAATGGAAGCGATAGGCATTGCGATTGATGCGAAACGCCTCGTGCGTCTCGCCCAAGACTTCCAAGAGGAAGCAGGACGTCTTGAAAAAAAAATCTACAAGCTTGCGGGATTGAGCTTCAACATCAATTCACCGCAACAGCTTCGTGAAGTCCTTTTCGAAAAATTGAAGCTCCCCACCAAAAAAGTGAAAAAGACTTCAACCGGCGCGCTCTCAACGGCATCACCGATGCTCACTGAACTTGAGGGTGAGTATGAGATTGTGAGTCTCATCGCACGCTACAGGGAGTTTATGAAACTGAAGACTACCTATGCGGATACATTGCCAACCCTCGTTGATCCTACAACGAACCGCATCCATACCACATTTTCTCAAGTCGCAACTGCAACGGGGCGGCTCGCATCATCGGGCCCTAACCTTCAAAATATTCCTGTGCGTTCTTCCCTCGGCCGTACAATTCGTTCTTGTTTTGTCAGCGAGAACGGATGGCAGTTCGTTTCGTTCGACTACTCGCAGATCGAGCTCCGTATCGCCGCCTCACTCTCACACGATCCGTATCTTCAAGACCTCTTTATGAAGAGGGACGATGTGCACAGACGCGTTGCCCAACTCCTTTGGCATGTGCCTCAAGATCGTGTGACGGGAGAGATGCGGAACGCCGCAAAGGCACTCAACTTTGGATTCCTCTATGGTATTTCACTCTCACGCTTCGCACGCGATGCAGGGATTACGCTCCATGACGCAAAAGTATTCACCGCGCGCTACCGTGAAACATTCCCAAGGCTCATGCAATACCTTGAGGAGCTCAAAGAGGAGGCACGATCAACGGGGAAGGCAACGACCTTTCTTGGTCGGTTTCGAAAAATTCCAGAGATCCAATCATCAAATCACGAATTGCGCTCGCAGGGGGAGCGCATGGCGGTGAATATGCCGATTCAGGGATCGCAGGCCGATATCATCAAAAAAGCAATGATCGAAGTGGCGAGAGACTTTACCGCCCGGCATTCGTCCGCACGGCTCCTCCTCCAAATCCACGATGAATTACTTTTTGAGATAAAAGATGATATACTAGAAGAAGAGACAGCGCGTATCAAGCATCTCATGGAGGGGGTGGTGACGCTTGAAGTACCGCTTGTTGTTGATATAAAAATTGCACCCCGTTGGGGGGATATGGTATAATACCTTTAGAGTACCTTAGCTTTTTAGACTCTCGTTTCTTAGGTACGTAACGATCCTAGGGAACTAGAAAGCTAAAAAGCTAAAGAGCTAATTTATGGCGAAAATTCTCATTATCGAAGATGAAGAAGTTCTGCGTGACGTGTTGAAAGAGAAGCTTGAGAAAGCGGGGCACGAGGTATTTACCGCAACGAATGGTCGTGACGGCCTCGACATTTTCAGAAAGGAAGTACCTAATCTGGTACTTCTCGATATTATCATGCCGAAGATGGGAGGGTTTGAGGTAATGCGTGAGGTTTTTCAAGACAAAATTCTCTCTGCCGTGCCCATTATTGTCATTTCCAACTCCGGCCAACCGGTAGAGATCGAAGAAGCGACGAGACTTGGCGCGAAAGACTTTCTTATTAAAGCCGAGTTTGACCCGCAGGAAGTGATTGATAAAGTGAATAAATACCTTGGGGGGTTGGGGACCACAAAACCTACCCCATCAAAACAGGATATGGCTGTCGAAAATCCGGGTCCTTCGGGGCGGAGCGCGAAAGGCGCACGCATTTTAATTGTTGAAGACGATAAATTTTTACGAGATCTCATCGTGCAGAAACTTACCAAGGAAGGTTTCGATGTGCTTCAAGCGATTGATGGAGAAGAGGGGATCAAGCTTGTCAAGGAGAATCAAGTTGACCTGATGCTCCTTGATCTTATTCTTCCGGGGATTGATGGATTTGAGGTATTGCGTCAAATGCGGGAAGATCAAAAAACTGCGAGTGTTCCCGTTATTATTTTAAGTAACCTTGGCCAGAAAGAGGATGTGGAACGGGGGTTGAAGCTTGGGGCACAGGATTACCTTATCAAAGCGCATTTCACCCCGGGTGAGATTATCGATAAAGTGAAAGCGGTAATTCAGGGGGGCTAGAACTCTTCCGTCACATGCCGGAACTCCCCGAAGTAGAAACAACGGTACGGTACCTCAAAAGATATATCCCGGGTCGCAAGATCCGGGATATTTGGTGTGATTAGCCCCACGTGATTAAAAGCCAAGAAAGTATTACGCATTTGAGAAAAGCATTGATTGGTGAGCGTATTCGGAGCATTTGCCGCAGGGGCAAATTTATTCTATGCTACCTTGATACGAACGTACTCATATTCCACCCATCTTATGAATAAATATGCGGGAGTTGTGATAGTCGCGGGGCTTACCATCGTCGCTTTCGTCGTGTTTTCAAATAAGGATGCGAGTATTTCAACTCAATCGTTTACAATTGAATCTCACGATACGTTAGACGGACGCTCCGGCGAAGATGCTAAAAATGGGACACCGCCCGAGGTACAGTATGGTATAAGTCCCATAAGCGGTCTTGATTGTGAGCACTACAGTCGCCGTCCTTTTGCGGTGATGCTCGCAAGTGACGTGGAAACGCGCCCGCTCTCAGGTATCGCAGAGGCAGATCTTGTGCTGGAGATGCCGGTGATCACCGGATCCATCACGCGTCTTCTCGCGGTCTACCAGTGCAGTTCGCCGGAAGAGATAGGGAGTATCCGGAGCGCACGGCACGATTTCATCCCGCTTGCGATGGGGCTCGATGCGATCTTCGTTCACTGGGGCGGTTCGCACTTTGCGCTCTCAAAGCTTAATCAGGGCCTCGTGGATAACATCAATGCGCTCGTGAATCCCTACGGCGCGTTCTATCGAAAACCAGAAATCCCCAAACCGCATAATGGCTTCACGAGTATAGAGCGCTTGTACGAGGCCGCAGGTAAGCTCGGGTATAGACTCACGAGCGAGTTTGTGGGATACCCACATTTTGAAAATTCCAAATCACAAATAACAAATTCCAAAGGTACTTTGGAGATTGGTTATCCCTACCCTTTCAATGTGAAGTATGAGTATGATCCGGAGATGAATAGTTATCTTGGGTGGCGCGGGAATACGAAAGAAACCGATCGTTTGACTGCTGCACAGGTTGAGATAAAGAACGTGGTCATCATGCGCGCGAAGTCAAGGCAAATAGAGGGGCAGTATAACGATGTCGACATTGAAGGATCAGGTGAGACAGTTGTGTATCGGAATGGTGAGGAGATAAAAGGTCATTGGGAGAAATCGAAAGATAATCCCGAGAGTAAACTAACCTTTTACGATATGTTGGGAGAGGAGATACCGTTCATCCCCGGTCCTATATGGATCCACGTCGTTGAGCCATATCAAGAAGTGAGATGGGTTGTGGGGAGTGAATGACGTATTTATGTTTTACTTTCTTTATGGGCCCGATACCTTTCGGGCGCGGCAAAAACTAAACGAAATCATCCTTCACTATAAAAGCATCCACAAAAGTGGGCTCAACTTTGTAACCCTTGATTGTTCACGAGACGACTTCGAGGATTTTAGGCGGGTGGTTGAGACTGTTTCTATGTTTAACGAGAAACGGCTCATCATTATTACGGATGCGTTCTCATGCGCACCGTTCCAGGAGAAATTCCTTACATTTCTTAAGGGGAGAAACCCCTCGGATGATAAAGATACCATCGTTATTTTTTTTGAAGGCGACCTCTCCTCTCGCGCGAGCCACCCTTTCTTTAAAGCGCTCAAGGAGGCTGCGAAAGTGCAAGAATTCAAGCTACTGAAAGGAGCGCAGTTTAAAAAGTGGCTTACCGGGCGCATAAAGGAGAAGGGGATTACAATAGACATCCGGGCATTCGAAGCGTTTCTCGATGCAGTTGGAGATGATACGTGGCGGGCAGCCAGTGAACTTAATAAATTGTATGCATATGCGGACGGTGGTGCGATCAATGATGAAAGCGTGAGGCAGTTAGTAGCACCGAAAACCGAGACGAATATTTTTGCAACGATTGATGCGTTCGCGATGCGAGACAAGCGTCGTGCGCTCCGTCTCATCCGTGAGCATCTCGATCGTGGTGCAACTGAAGCGTATCTGATCAGTATGCTTACCTACCAGATACGAAACCTTCTCATTATGAAAGGAGCATCCGAGAAGGGTGTGATGTATCGTACGACATCCCTCCAAAAGACATTTGGGCTGCATCCCTACGTAATCCGTAAAAGCGACACTCAGGCACGGAAGTTCACCATTGAAGAATTAAAAAAGATCTACCGTGCACTGCTTGAGGTAGACCTCGATATGAAACTTGGGAGGCGCGACGCGCGCGTAGGCCTTGAGCTTCTCGTTGCGAACCTCTCTTAAGGGTGCTACTTTTTCGCGCGAGATATGTGTGTGTGAACAATTTTTGTGAGACGCGATTTCTTCCGAGACGCAGTATTTTTTTTAATGACACCGGTTTTCGCCGCCTTATCAAGGGCTTTGTAAATTTCAGGCATTAATTTTTTCGCCTCTTCTGTATTTCCTGCAGTCAAAACTTTCCTTAACTTCTTTGTTAAGGATTTTATTTTTTCCTTCTTCATAAGATTTTTGAGCCGTCGCCGCTTTGACTGGCGTAATGCTTTTTTCGCGGATTTCGTAATTGGCATAGTCTTACCAAACCACAGTAGCACTTCACACGTTTAAAATCAAGAACGTTTCGTAAACTCTTTTATCTTATCCCGTATAAATGCCGCTTTTTCAAACTCAAGGTTTTCCGCGGCTTTCATCATTTCTTTCTTGAGGTCTTCTAGCGTCATTCTCTCGAATCGCTCTTTCGGGATCGGAGACTCTTTTTCTGGGAGGATCGGTGCGCGCACCCCCTTCTCAATTGAGGTTGGCGTGATGCCGAATTCTCTGTTGTATATTTCTTGAGTTTTTCTCCTCCGTTTTGTTTCCGCAATCGCCCGCTGCATTGATCTCGTTTCTGTATCAGCGTACATGATGACGTGCCCTTCAATGTGGCGCGCAGCACGGCCAATGGTTTGGATGAGGGTGGTGTCGTTTCGTAAAAACCCCTCTTTATCCGCATCAAGGATCGCAACGAGCGATACTTCCGGGAGATCGAGCCCTTCGCGGAGAAGGTTCACACCCACCACCACATCGTAGACGCCAAGCCGGAGTTTACGGAGGATTTCCGGGCGCTCGAGCGTCTTTATCTCCGAGTGGAGGTACTCCACCTTAATTCCTTCTTCCCTGAGAAATTCTGCGAGATCTTCAGCGAGGCGTTTCGTGATGACGGTCACAAGGACGCGTTGGTGTTTACGAACGCGTTTTTTAATTTCTCGGGTGAGGTGCGGGATTTGGCCTTTCGTGTGGTGTATTTCAATAGTGGGGTCGAGAATCCCCGTAGGTCTTGTTAACTGCTCAACAACGTTTCCACGAGACTTATCCAGTTCCCAGAGGCTTGGCGTTGCGGATACATAGATAATCTGATTTACTTTTTTTTCGAACTCACGGAATTTAAGAGGACGGTTGTCGAGAGCCGAAGGGAGCCGGAACCCATACTCCACAAGCGCCTCTTTCCTCGCGCGATCACCATTGTACATCCCCCGAATTTGCGGGATGGACATATGCGATTCATCAATAATGAGAAGAAAATTTCTTGGTTTATCCCGAGCCTTATCAAAGGAGAAGTAGTCGAGAAGTGTTGCCGGCGGCTCGCCCGGTTTTCTAAAGCTCAAATGCCGTGAGTAGTTCTCAATACCCGTACAGTATTCGGTTTCGCGGAGCATTTCGATATCGTAGCGGGTGCGCGTCTCAAGCCGTTTCGCTTCAACTATTTTTTCTTGTTTTCTTAATACGTGAAGGCGTTCCTCAAGTTCTGCTTCAATGTTTTGGAGTGCGATCTCAAGTTTCTCGTGGGGAGTGACAAAATGTTTTGCGGGGAAAATTTTAACCGACTTCGCTGGTTTTGTATGATCGCGGAGTTGGTCGTAGTATGTAATTTCTGATATCAGATCGTGAGCAAGGTCGATCTCGATTACATCGCCTCCTATAATCGGATATATACCGATACGCTCACCTCGTACCCGGAATGTACCGGGGTAGGGGAGGATGTCATTCCGTTCATACCGGAGTCGAGCGAGATGGCGGATGAGGTCCTGACGCCGTAGGCGTTGTCCTTCGGCAAGATCGAGCGCAATCCTCCCGTACTCTTCTGGTTCGCCAATCCCGTAGATACAGGAAACCGAAGCGACTACGATGACATCGTTTCGCGTAAGGAGGCTTTGGGTTGTTGCATGGCGCAGGCGGTCAATTTCCTCATTGATCTTCGCGTCTTTTTCAATGTAGGTGTCGGTGTGGGGGATGTACGCCTCCGGTTGATAGTAATCATAGTAGCTCACGAAATAGTGGACGGCGTTTTCGGGAAAAAATTCTTTGAATTCCTGATAGAGCTGTGCGGCGAGGGTTTTATTATGCGAGATGATAAGCGTAGGCCTCTGGATATTCTGGATGACGTTTGCCATCGTGAAGGTTTTCCCGGATCCGGTCACGCCCAAAAGCACCTGATATATTTTCCCGGTGTTGACTCCGTTGGTGAGTTTCCCAATTGTGTCTGGCTGATCACCCGTCGGTGTTAAGTTCGTTTTGAGCGTGAATTTCACGGTTGAAGCTATGGGGTAAAAACGCTATGATGAATGTATGATAGGTAAACTTACGGGAGAACTCTCACTTAAACGCGACAAATATATTATTGTAGACGTAAACGGCGTTGGATACAAGGTGTTCTGTTCGAAAGATACGCTCGCGAAAGTCTCAAAAGAGGGGAGCGAGGCGTCGATTTTTACGTACCTCTACGTTCGTGAAAGTGAACTCGAGCTCTACGGCTTTCTTACTCAAGAGGAGCTCGACCTTTTCGAGTTGCTCATTAGTATTTCCGGTATTGGGCCGAAGGGCGCGCTTGGGATACTTTCCATTGCGTCGCCAAAAGATCTCAAGGCCGCAATTGTGAGCGGGAATGACGCGCTCCTCACAAAAGTTTCTGGGATTGGCAGAAAAACCGCACAAAAAATTATTATCGAGCTCAAGGGGACATTAGAAGAGCTTGTGTTGGGTGAAGGCGGCGTTGTTTCCGCGGAAGAGTTGAGCGAGAAGCATGATGCAATTGATGCGCTTGTGGCGCTTGGATATCCAGTGCGGCAGGCGAGGGAAGCACTTTCCAAAGTTCCGCCGGAGATGAAGGATATTGAGATACGCGTGAAGGAGGCATTGAAGATATTGGGG
>CAYJUQ010000014.1:10609-15483 GCA_964373425.1 uncultured Candidatus Saccharibacteria bacterium | reverse complement strand
ACTCCATAATAAAAAACGCCTTGATATCAAACTCAAGGCGTTTTCATATTGCATAGCGAGGATGCTTTTCTGAATCGAGAATGATAAGAGGATAGAGCGTGAATACCTCACCCCTACACTGTCCGTTATCCCTTTGCAAATACCACTCCCCACACTTCTTTCGCACCGTTCTCTTTCAAGATTTTCGCGCACTCCTCAAGCGTTGCTCCGCTTGTTGCAACGTCATCAATGAGGAGTACGATATTTCTCCTGAGCTTCACCCCGTCTTTTACCGCAAAGGCGTTTTTCACGTTTTCTTTCTTCTTCACGTTATTTTGTAAATCGCTCTGCGAGGTTGTTGAGCGTGTCCGGAAGAGCATATCGCATTCGAGCGAGATACCAAGGGCGCGAGCGAGTTGGTCACCAATCAACTCTGCTTGATTAAATCCGCGGGAGCGGAGTTTTCGGAGGGCGAGAGGCACGGGGATCATCATGAATTTGTGGGGTGATTTTTTGATCTCGTCCATAACTCCCACTCTTTGAAGGCGTTCTTTGAGGAGTTCGCTTATCGTATTTACGTCGAGCCGGGTGTAGGCATACTTGAAACGGAACACAAGGTTTCGTACCCACTTTTGTCTATACGAAGCTACATAAAAAAATCGACGAAGACCGGTCTTTCTAAGGCACCTGGGGTGGATTATACCAAAGGGGATTCGGCCGCCGCATTGGGGGCACAAAAGTTCTTCGATGAGAAATGCGTGATACTCACCAACACATATTCGACACCGATATTCCTCTTTTGCATCGGTAAGAGACCCACAAATGGGACAAGAGTAGGGGATGACGGTGTCGACAATAGATGTCGTGATCCTACGGGAGAGCGATTTTTTATAAGTTGTCATATCCCCGCATTCTTCTTCAAGTGGACGTAATCGTTACTCCATTTTTCCCAATATCGAGATGAAGGGTCACGCCCTCCTCTGGAACATGTGACATGAGATAGTCGGTGAGTTTTGTTTCGACCTCCTCTTCTATAATTTTTCGTACGCGGCGTGCGCCCTGAGCCGGATCGAATGATTTTTTCGTAAGATACTGGAGAAGCGCGGGTGACCATCGAAGATTGGAACGCTCGAGGCGACCGGCAAGTTCACCGAGTCGCAATGAAACAATTCTTTTGATGCTTTCCATCTCGAGCGGTTTAAATACGATAATATGGTCGATGCGGCTTACAATTTCCGGTCGTAAGAATTTTTTAAGCTGGCGCACCGCCTCGTCTTTAATTTCATTGAAGCGCTTGCTGAGTTTTTCGCGGGATCCACTAGGCATATTTTTGGTATCAAATCCGATATGCGTTGCCTCGTTTGTAAATTTTTCCGTACCAATGTTTGAAGTAAAGATCACAATCGTATTTTTGAAGTTTATCCGTTTTCCGCTTGATGTGGTCAGTTCCCCCTCCTCGAGTATTTGGAGGAGAATGTTGAAGATTTGCGGGTGTGCTTTCTCGATCTCATCAAAAAGGACGAGCGAGAACGGGTACCGGCGAATCGTTTCCGAGAGTATTCCTTCATCTTCATATCCCACATATCCCGGAGGGGCACCGATGATCTTTGCGATGCTGTGCGGTTCGCTAAATTCAGACATATCGAGTCGAACAATGTTTTTTGGAGCGGTGTGCGATAATGTATCTTTCCCGTTTTTTGGTGCAAGGTATTCGGCAAGCACTCGTGCAGTTTCTGTTTTACCGACACCCGTGGGGCCAAGGAAGAGGAAGGAGCCCCACGGCCGGCGCGGATCATGGATGCCAACCCGTCCCCGACGGAGAGTTTTTGCAATCAGCGCTAATGCGTCGCGTTGCCCAACCACCCGTCTTCCGAGTTCATGTTCGAGTCGCATCCAGCGCTTCGTTTCTTTTTCACTTAAGTCTTCTACCGGTATTCCCGTGATTTCAGAAATGAGCTCACGCACCCCCTCTTTGGTGAGGGTGATCGTATCCGCAGATTCTCCTCTTCGAAGACGAGAGACCGCCGAAAGTTCATCCCGTATCGTTTCTTCTTCTCTTTTCAAGCGGAGTGCGTTTTCGTAGTGTTCGTCTTCTATCGCTTTCTCTTTTCCTCGAGTGAGCTCTATTCGCCGTTTTTGAAGCGTGTGCATTCTTTGGACGAAGCGGTTTGTCTCATCCCGGCTTGTAAGCCTCGCACATGCCTCATCAAGCACATCAATGGCTTTATCCGGGAAGAAACGGTTCTGGATGTAACGGCCGCTCATTGCGATCACCTCATCAATGGTTTCATGATTGATAGTAATCCCGTAGTGCTTTTCAAAGAGTATTTTTAAATGGGTGAGCACAAGTTTTGTCCCTTGGGCGTTCAACTCTTCAATCTGTATGGTTTGAAAGCGCCGTTCGAGTGCTGAGTCCTTCTCAATCGTCGAGCGGTAGTCATGAAACGTGGTGGCGCCAATACATTGAATGGTGCCACTGGAGAGCGCGGGTTTTAGGAGATTTGCGGCATCGAGTGATCCTTGCGCCGCACCCGTTCCAATGAGCGTGTGTATTTCGTCAATGAACAAAATTACATTGTATTCCTCAACTTCTTTCAAGAGTTCCTTGAGGCGCGATTCGAATTCTCCCCGAAAGACAGTGCCCGAAACAAGTAGTCCCAGATCAAGCGAGACAACACGGCGTCCGAGAAGCTTTTCTGGTACTTCACCGCGCTCGATTTTTTGTGCAAGGAGTTCGACAATCGCAGTTTTTCCGACCCCGGGTTCTCCAATAAGAAGAGGGTTATTTTTTGTACGCTTCAAGAGAATTGCGATGACACGCGCAACCTCTTTTTCTCGTGCAATTACAGGATCCAGCTCGTTTCGTTCCGCCTTTTCGGTAAGGTCTCTCGAGAAGTATTGAATCGTTTGGGCACCCCTCGTTTTTTTCGTTTTCGTCGATGCGCCTCCATGGGAATGGTTTTTCGCGGCGCGTCTCGAGAAATCTTCCCCCAAGAACTGCCGTTCTCCAAGGGGTGATTCAGGGAGATGCGTGCGGAGAAGTTTTTCAACTCGCGGGAGTTCGCCTCGTTCCGAAAGCATTGCGTCAAGATGACCCTTTAATTCTTTTTCTTTGAGTGCGGTGAGTATCTGTTTTTCCTGCTCGAGGATGCTCAAGAGAAGGTGCTCGGTTCCCACGTAGGTTTCCCCAAAGCTGTGTGCTTCGGCAACCGCCTTTTTGATAACACGTTTTAGTGTTTCGGAGAGGTAAAGCCCGATCGGCGTGGGTGGCTCCGGCGTCTTTGGTGGGTGTGATGATGATTCTGGGGGATGTTCCTTCTCTTCCAATATGTGTATGCCGTGGAGCACGTCGTTTTCATGGATATGATGCGCTTCGAGGACGTTTTGCGCGAGAGACCCCTTTTCTTTGAGGAGCGCCATGAGAAGATGTGCGGGCTCAATAAAAAAGGACACCTCATTCTTTCGGTAGGTTTTATACGACGGGTATTCGAGCGCGATCCGTTGCATCGCCTGGAGCGCGTGCTTCGCGTGGTAACTCAATCGCTCGAATACTTTTTGAGGAATAATATGTGAAATATCCATTCCAATTTTTTGCGGTGAACCACCTCACCGCGCGTTTCCCACATTTTTTATCAGTATACCAGACAGGTGTTATTTCGCAAGAATGTGTATGACGCGTGATGTGTACCCGCGGGTACACATCCCAGTCAGGTGCACAATTACCCGGCGGTCAAAGATTGGTGGTATAAATATGCGTATCTATATTTCACCGCCGAGTACCTTTATGCTATAATAGGGGTATATGTCACCCTCGATGTTCCCGTCGCTTTTTAAGGCAAGTTCCATGTTGCCGCTCGGTATCGATATCGGCACCACCTCCATCAAGATCGTTGAAATCAAGCGGACCGGTCGTTTCTACGAATTAAAAAACTACAGTCTTTTTTCTCTTTCTGATCTTGCGTCAGTGTCCCAAGATTTTTCTCAAGAAATCGCCACGCCCTCGTTCCGCCTTACCGATAGTGAAGCAAGCGAAATTCTTCAAAGTATGATGCACGAAGCTGGAATACGGATGCAAAACGCCGCATTCTCTATCCCCGTTTCGTCGAGTTTTTTTGTTGTCGTCGATTTTCCCGTGATCTCGAAAGAGGAGATTCGCCGCGCAATTCCCTTTCAGGCACGACAATTTATTCCCATTGCCCTTTCTGAAGTGGTGTTAGATTGGAAAATTCTTGAGGGGGGGATGACCAAAGAGACATCGCGGATTCCCGTACTTCTTGTCGCGGTCCCCAAAGAAGTGATTAGCCGCATTACGAGAATTGCGAAGCTTACAGGACTTGAACTTCGGCATCTTGAAGTAGAGACATTTAGCCTGGTGCGGAGCCTTCTTGAAGGGGATGCGGGCCCCACGCTCCTTATTGATATCGGAGGGAACAATACAAATATAACGGTGGTTGCGGGCGGCGATATCTATTTGAGTCACAACGTTGATGTCTCGGGCGAGACGGTTACCCGTGCGGTTTCCTCAAGCCTTGGCGTAGATATTCGCCGCGCAGCGGAACTCAAGGCCACCCTTGGCATTACCGCGCGAGGCGCCGAGCGTGAGATTTCAGAGAGTATTTTCTCAATTGTTGATAAGGTTGCACACGAGGTAAGCCGTGTCCTTGCACGCCACAAGCAGAAGTGGGGGAGTAATGTTAGCAAATTTGTGGTCACGGGCGGTTCTGCGAACCTTCCCGGACTCATTAATTATTTCGTCCAGCGTTTTGGGCTTGAGGTGGTGCGCGCAAATCCTTTCCACGCGCTTACCTATCCTCAAGTACTCTCGCCAACTTTGGGCGAGATAGCGCCGCGCTTTGGTGTTGCCGTGGGGCTTGCCATGGCTAAACGGAAGTAAC
>CAYJUQ010000014.1:7311-10509 GCA_964373425.1 uncultured Candidatus Saccharibacteria bacterium | reverse complement strand
TATGGCAGATCTTTTGCGCCTTGTGCCGGAGAAAAAAGGAGAAGGGTTCAACCCCAAACGTCTAGTGAGCGAGAACGCATCACTCGTCTTTTTCGCCTTTGTTTTTCTGATGCTAGGGATCGTGTGGGGGGGCCTCACGATCTATAAAACAAATTTGGGGGTGGAGATAGATGAACTTTCCAAAGCTGCGAGCACCGTGCGTGCTGAAATCATACAAGGGGGAGAGGTTACGAGAAAGTACCAAGATCTTCTTGTGCGGCTTTCAATTCTTTCGAACTTGCTTGAAAAACACGTTGAGTTTCGTCCGATGCTTGAAGCTGTTGAAGCGGTAACACATCCGCTGGTAGAGTTCCGCAGTTTCACTAGCGCCGGTGGCTCGCGCGAGATTTCGCTCTCGGGGCGCGCGGCGAGCTATTCAATCCTTGCGAAGCAACTGAAAGCATTTGAGGAGGATCCTCGGCTTGAGTTTAAAAACCTTGGAGGTCTCTCGATTGCAGGAGATGGGGGCGTAGGATTTAGTGTAACGCTCCTTGCAGGTGAAACACTCCTTTTAACGCAATGGTAAATCCACGATTCATCGTTCTCATTTCATTTCTTGCCGCCTGCGGCGCCATACTTTACTTTTGGATTTGGCCGCTCTGGAGCGATCCTAATGATGGGATTGGGGCCTTTCGGCGTATCCGTTTTGAAAAACAGCAAGAACTCAAGCGTCTTGAAGATGAAAAGGAGCGTTTGGGCGAGATTGAAAAAGAATTTACCGAACTCAAAGATGATCTCTATGGGAATAAATTTGCATCACCCTTGCGCCGAGGTGGCGTGGAACTCGATACACCCGATCTCTATAGCCTTCCTCGCGACCCCCATCTTCCCGAGCTCATCGTAATACTTGAATCAATTACCGCATCAACCGGCATGGGTATCGGCAATCTCACCTTCGGTGCGCCAGTAAGCGGAGGAGACACCGGCTATTCGGTACTTCCCATTGAGATGAGTGTGAGTGGCACCTATACTGATTTCAAGCGCTTTCTCGACGAGATCACCAAAGAGCTTCGTATCCTCGATGTCTCCCGTGTATCATTCACACCAAGCGGAGAAGGGGTGTTTACCTTTAGTATAAGCATCGCTACCTACTTCAAACCGTAATATTCCTACTATGGCAGAATCACCACTCGAACGTCAAAAAAGACAGCGGATCCTCGTCATTATATTTTCGGGCCTGCTCATTGTAATTGGTGTGTTCCTCTACCAAATATTTTGGAGGCCGCCTGCCTCTCCGTTACTCCCGGGTAGCCTCTTCCCAGTTTCTGAAGAGGGGAGCAAGGAAGAAGCAGAAACCCAATCTTTGCAGGTGAACCTCGACATACTCCTCTCACGTCTTCGGCAATTAACACCGCATGGCATCATCCCTATTGAAATTGGCCCCCTTAAAAGAGAGAATCCATATGTACCGTTTTAATGATTACTGCAACCAAAAACCTACTCGATGTGCTCCTCGACCTTGGCTATCTTACTCCGGCAGATCGCATGAAGGTAGAAGGCGAGATGCGGGCGCGTTCGGAACTTCCCGAGACGGTGATTCTCGAGAAGAAACTGGTTGATCCGAAAAAGCTCTACGCCGCAAAGGCAAAACTTTTTGGCGTACCATTTTATGATTTCGAGGGGCGTTCGATTCCGGCAAAACTTCTTCAGGAAGTCCCCGAAGAAGCGGTGCGGAAATATCGGATGGTCCCGCTTGCAAAAAGCGATCAATATTTTGATTTTGGATTTTTAAATCCAGACGATCTTGAAGCGCAGGAAGCGGTGAAGTTCATCGCGGGGAGACTCAGCCTTGAGGAGCGGATTTCCCTCATCAGCCCCGCCGATTTTCAGGAAGTACTCAAACAGTACACCAACCTTCGCGAGGAAGTGCACCATGCGCTCCGGGAACTCGAGACAGAACTTAAAGGGAAGGGACGAGGAGTCCACCCGCGAGAGGTGAGTGAAGAAGAAATTGAGCGGATTGTTGAAGAGGCGCCGATTACGAAAGTGGTTGCGGTGATTTTGCGCCACGCGGTCGAGGGGAAAGCATCCGATATCCACATTGAGCCGACCGAGAAGCAGGTGAAAGTGCGATTCCGTGTTGACGGGATTCTCTATACGAGCCTCTTTTTACCGATTGCTATTCACCCTGCGATTGTCTCGCGTATCAAAATTCTTTCGAATCTTAAGATCGACGAGACACGTATCCCGCAGGACGGACGATTTCGCACAAAAATTAACGCAAGAGAGATCGACTTCCGTATTGCTACGTTCCCTACTACGATGGGTGAGAAGGTGGCGATGCGTGTACTCGATCCTTCTCTAGGCCTTCTTGACGTAAAAGAACTTGGTCTTGAGGGGAGGAATCTCGAAGTAATAGAAGAGAATATCAGAAAGCCGTTTGGCATGATTCTCCTTACCGGCCCCACCGGTTCAGGGAAAACCACAACGCTCTATTCACTCTTGCGCGTTCTCACGAAAGATGCGGTCAATATTGTGAGTCTTGAAGACCCGGTTGAATATCATATTGACGGCGTGAATCAATCCCAAGTTCGACCAGAGATTGGGTATAACTTTGCCGAAGGGTTGCGACATGTGGTGCGGCAAGACCCCGATATAATTATGGTGGGGGAGATTCGTGATCCCGAATCTGCCTCACTCGCTACCCACGCCGCGCTCACCGGGCACATCGTCCTCTCGACTCTTCATACGAATAACGCGATAGGCATTATTCCACGACTCATTGATATGGGGGTAGATGCGTATCTCATCCCGTCATCGCTCAACGTTGGCGTGGCACAGAGACTCGTACGGCGGCTCTGTGACAAGTGTAAAAAGCAAGTAAAGGCTCCGCCCCGGATTTTAGAGCTTATCAAACGGGAGCTCGAAACATTTCCTGAAGCGTATCACACCGAACTCCCGTCATCGAAAGAGATTTCTGTATACGAAGCTCCCGGATGCAAAAATTGTTTTAATAAGGGCATGGTGGGGCGGATAGGTATTTTTGAAGTCATTTCCATGACGCCTGAACTTGAAGACATTGTTATCCATGAACCGAGTGAAGCGAATATTATCAAAGAGGCAAAGCGGCAGGGGATGATTACTCTCCGTCAAGATGGTATACTGAAAGTAGTAAAGGGAATAACTACTATTGAAGAGGTGATAAAGGCGACCGAATAA
>CAYJUQ010000014.1:0-7211 GCA_964373425.1 uncultured Candidatus Saccharibacteria bacterium | reverse complement strand
ATTGAACTTCTCGTGGTGCTTGCGATTATCGCGCTCCTTGCCGTTTCGATATTCGCCGCGCTTCAGACGGCGCGCGCAAAAGCGCGCTACGGCACGACGCTCGAGCAGATGCGGCTCATCGGCGCTGCGGTGCAAAAGTACGAGGCCATCAATAGTAGTTGGCCTCCGGGTGCTGCAACCGGCACAGACCCGGGCCTTGTGGCATCGGGTGATCTTGCCGCATGGCCCACTCCACGATGCAGTGGGTGGAACTACGATTATGATTATGGTGTCGTCCTCAATAATGTACGCATTGAACTTGTGAATCCATCTGGTGTGGTGTGGTACCACTATTGCATACATCCCTCTTCAGGCTGCGGCATCCCCGATGCGACCCAAATTAATAACAAACCTACAGGCAAACTTGATTGCTGAACGAGAATCAAGAATCATGCATTAAACATTAAGGGTTCCGCACGCCACCCCCCTTCGATTTTTGTAGTGATCCATAATTCTTGATTCATAATTCATAATTCTTTCATGAATCCCGAACAAGACCTTAACGATCTTCTCGATCAGGCGCTAAAACACGGTGCGTCTGATCTTCATATCTCCGTTGGGCATTATCCCACCATCCGTATTGACGGGATTCTCATTCCCCTTACCAAAAAGGAGCTTCTCACGCCAGACCGCGCGCGAAATCTTGCGAATGTGTTGATGACCGATGAGCAGAAAAGACGTTTTGAAGAAGAGAAAGATATTGACCTCTCTTATAACTTTCAGGATAAAGCAAGATTTCGCGTCAACATCTACTATCAGCGGGGATTTGTGAGCGTCGCCTCGCGTCTCGTCCCTGCCGAGATCAAGAATATTGACGACCTTAATCTCCCGCCGATCCTTCACGAATTCGTGAGACCTGCCCAAGGATTTTTTCTTGTGGTGGGGCCCGCAGGACACGGGAAATCAACCACGCTCGCGGCGCTTATTGATGAAATTAATCATACGCGAAACGCCCACATCATTACCATTGAAGATCCGATTGAGTACGTCTTTGTCCAAGACAAGTGCATCATTGATCAGCGGGAACTTCATCAAGACACTACGGGTTTCAGGCGCGGCTTACGTGCTGCGCTCCGTCAAGATCCCGATGTCATCATGGTGGGGGAGATGCGCGATCTTGAGACAATCGCAACCGCGATCACCGCGGCCGAGACCGGTCACCTAGTCTTTGCAACGCTCCACACCAATAACGCCGCGCAGACCATCGACCGCATCATCGACAGCTTTCCCGCCTCTCAGCAAGGGCAGATTCGTTCACAGCTTTCCGTAACCCTCCTTGGTGTTGTTTCCGAACGTCTTGTCCCCAAGGTTGAAGGCGGGGGGAGGGTGCCCGCGGTTGAAGTCATGATCGCAAACCCGGCGATCCGCAATCTCGTTCGCGAGAAAAAGACGCACGAGCTTGACCTTGTGATTGAAACAAGCGCCGACGAGGGGATGATAAGTTTAAACAGGTCGCTGGCGGGCCTTGTAAGAGCAAAGTACATATCACTTGAGAGCGCGGAGATGTTTTCTCTCAACCAATCTGAACTCCGTATGCTCCTTCAGCGATAAATCCGAAGCACGAAATCCGAAATCCGAAACAAATCCTAATATCTAAACCCGAAACTTAAACGGTTTATGGAATTTGACTATTTGAATTTAGATATTGTTTCGAATTTCGATATTCGAATTTAGGATTTCTTTTGCTTCGCAAAAGGTGTGGCGATTTTCAACTATCATGCCCGAACTCCGGAAGGCGAACTCCAGGTAGGTACGGTTGAGGCAAGCTCCAAAGAGGCAGCGGTAGACCTTCTGCAAACCCATAAACTCATCGTTGTTGATCTTGAACCCGAAGAAGCAATCCCCATCTATTTTAGAAAGCTCGAGCTCTTTGAATACATCACTCTAAAAGAAGTTGCGGTCTTCTCACGGCAGTTAGCGACGCTCGTTGAGGCGCAAGTCAGTCTTCTTGATTCACTGAAGACCCTAGCTGATCAGACCACAAACCCACGCTTTAAAGGGAAAATATTTGAGGTGCTCGCGGATGTAGATGGGGGAGAGTCATTTTCCCGCGCGCTCTCAAAACATCCGAAGGTTTTCTCGCGTTTTTATATCAGTATGGTGCGAAGCGGCGAGCTCTCAGGGCGTTTGCAAGAGGTGCTTTCCTATCTTGCCGATCACCTCGAGCGCGAGTGGCAGATTCGAACCCAAATCAGAAATTCCCTCATTTATCCCCTTTTTGTGCTCGTTAGCTTTTTCATTGTGGGGGGCCTCATGATGATATTCGTGATTCCACAGCTTCTCTCGGTGGTTCAAGAGACAGGCGAAGACCTTCCTTTAATTACTCGCATCATGCTTGTATTTGCAAAGTGGGCGAGGGTGCTCGCAATTCCCGTTCTCATCCTTATGCCATTTCTCGGTTTTCTCGTTGCCCAGTACTATAAAACCAAAGAGGGGAGGGAAATGGTAGACCGCATCCTTCTCAAACTTCCCATCTTTAAGATCATCCTTACCAATCTCTACATCACGCGCTTTTCTGAAAACCTCGGCACGCTCGTTGAGGGCGGCATTCCCATAGCACAAGCGATACGCGTGACGGGTGAGACCATTGGGAATACGGTATATGAGAAGATTTTGCAAGATACCGAAGAAGCGGTACGGCGGGGCGAGACGATAAGTTCTATCTTGCGGCGTTCCCCCCGAGAGTTCCCGCCGCTTGTCACCCAGATGGTGGCAACGGGTGAGGCCAGCGGCCGCCTCGATCTCATCCTCAAGAATCTCTCCCGTTTCTACCAGCGTGAATTGAATTACCTTGTTGATAACCTTCTTACCGTTATTGAACCGGCGCTCATCGTGATTTTGGGCGCGGGCGTCGGGCTCCTTGTTGCTTCCATCCTCATCCCGATTTATAATTTAGTAGGCAGCATCTAGTTATCCACATCTTTACATCTTATAATGTGCTATAATAGAGATAGATACTTATTCCGAAAGGTCGAACATCTGAATCTAAAACCTAAAACCTAAAACCTAATCTCATGATTTCGCTATTGAACCGAAAAAAGGGTGAGAAAGGTTTCACCCTCATCGAACTTCTCGTCGTTATCGCCATCATCGGGATTCTCGCAACAATCGTCCTTGTTGCCTTAAACAACGCCCGGGAAAAAGCGCGAAACGCACGGCGTCAATCAGACGTTCGTCAGATACAGCTTGCGATGCAGCTTGCGTATGACGACTGTCAGGCATATCCCACAAGTGCTGCCATGCCAACCCAACTCCCAGTTTCTGGTGGGGCCAGCTGTTTTGCTGCAGCAGGTTCATATTTGAGCGCGGTGCCGACTGACCCCTCGGGTCTCGCATCTTACGGTTGGCTTAGCAACACAGCCCTCCCACAAGAATTCTGTCAGTGGGCTACACTCGAACCGACGACCGCCGATAAAGGATTTGTTGCAAGTGAGAAGGGGACAATAGAACTCTCTGGGGCAGCCTTTCCTCCAACTGCAGTATCCTGCTGGTAAGATTCGTTTCGCGTTTCACTTGACCTAACTTGTCTGTCTATAAGGAAGCGCTATGTATTTGTTGGCCGCTATTTTCATTTTTAGTCTTGGACTTTCCATTGGGAGTTTTCTCAACGTCCTTATCTATCGGTTTCCGCGAAATGAGTCCGTGGTTGCAACGCGTTCGTATTGCCCCGATTGTAAAAAGGAACTTCGCTGGTTTGAGCTGATACCACTTTTGAGTTTCATCTGGCAGGGCGGCAAATGCCGCTCCTGCCAGAATCGTATTTCGTGGCAATATCCTGTCGTGGAGTTTATAACAGGTACCCTCTTCGTTTTTACATTTTATTTGATCTTCAGTTTATCTTCTCTTGCGTTCTCTCGAATTGCCAATGCCGAATTTCTGATTTCTAAACTATTTGATCTTGGCTACCTCTGGTTTGTTGTCTCCGTTCTTATCGTCGTCTTTGTCACCGACCTTCGCTATTACATTATCCCCGATAAAGTAGTATTTCCTGCGATTGCGGTTGCACTTCTTTACAATCTTTTCAGAAATTGGGATTCAAGTTTCGGATTTCGCCTTTCGGATTTACGCTCCCTTGCCACAGATTCCTTCTGGGGGCCTCTCATTGCGGGATTTTTCGTGAGTTTTTTCTTTCTAAGTTTGGTAGTTGTCTCACATGGGCGCTGGATGGGTATGGGCGATGTGAAGTTTGCGTTTCTGATGGGACTTCTCCTCGGTTTCCCCAAGATTTTTGTTGCCTTGTTCCTTGCCTTTCTTTTTGGCACAATAGTTGGTATACTACTTATAGCGGCGAAGAAGAAGACCATGCAGTCACAGCTCCCCTTCGGCACGTTCCTTACCCTTGCGACCTTTCTCGGTCTTTTCTGGGGAGACCCCATATTCAACTGGTACTGGAATTCATTCCTCTAACTAGCTTCCTCGCTTCTTAGACGTTAGGTCCTAGAATTTCCTGGGATTTCTAGGAAGCTCATAAGCTAAATATATGGAACAAATGAGGGCACAACTCAAAAAGCCTCTCGGCAGCTGGTGGATCGGCGTGGTGCTCGTAATTGCCGTCATGGATGTGATCCTCGTCTGGCAGCTTTTCCGATAGCTTCCACCTCGCATTTTTGTATCCCCGAGAATGGCGTATCGTGAAAAAAGCTTCACAGGGGGCCGCTTTTCCGCATTATTTTTTGACACCTCTTCTCCGTTATGAAAAAGCGACTTACCAAGAAAATACCGACAGGTGTTTCCTGGGGGATCATCGTGTTCCTAAGCGTTTTCGTTCTTTGGACGGTGTTGTATTACGGTTATAAGGACACTCCCTACGAGAAAAAAGCAGGGACCAATATAGCACTCCCTCTTGAGGCGAGCCTCACACTTAATTATGGGGGCGGGGAACAGCGCATTTTTGCGGGGGATATTGTTGAGGGGATGACGGTGTATGATGCGCTTGTGCAATCAGCGGCCGCGGGCAAGCTCGAAGTAAAAACAAAAATGGTAGACACCGGCATAGTGGTTGAGTCAATCGACGGTGTTACCAACAAAAAAAATGGCCCGAAGTGGCACCTCTACATCAACGGGAGTTTTAAAAACCTTGACTCACCACTCAAATATCAGCTTTCCGGAGGCGAGAAGATTGAGTTTCGCTACGAATAATCGTTTCGCTGATTCGTCTTTTCTCAACATGTCGTTGGCTACCCCCGGGTAGCATTTTTGGTATAATAAGACCGAGAGGTTTTACATTACATGGAGACACATGGTATCACCTAGTCCGAAACACCAACGAGGTTACACGCTCCTTGAAGCGCTCGTCGTTATTTTTGTGGTGAGCTTTATCTCAGTTATTGTGTTGGTTGGCTTCAGGCAGGCAGAGCGGCGAGGGTCGGTAAGACGAGCCGCGGATACCTTTGTGCTTGATACACGCCGCGCGCAAAGTTTCACTGTTGAGGCACATGTGTATAACGGAATTGTACCCGATGGGTACGGGATTTACCTTACTCCTTCATCCACCACCTCCTACGTTCTTTTTGCGGACTGCGCACCCACAAACAACAGGCGATATGACGCGACTGGCACCCCCTGTAACGGTGCATCCGAGAAGGTAGAAGACGTGCAGCTTCCTTCAGGAATTCAGATTATGGGGTTTTGTCGCGGTCTCGATTGCTCGTATACGGCAACCAGTAAATTCCATCTTTTCTTCACCACACCCAACCCCGACACCTATCTTACCGTTGAGACAGGCGCGAGTTTCACCGATATTCCCGATGAACTCTCGCTTATTTTAGGGAGGACGGATGGGAGCACCTACACGAACCGTATCACTGTCTATAAATCCGGCCGGGTTGAGGCCGATGTGACGCCGGGCACGATCGTACTTCCCGATACTACCTCACCTGTAAGGTTTAATGGCGCGCCTAGCGGCGTCCTTCCTGCGGGGACCACATCAACTACTATAAGTCTGAATACCGATGAAAACGCGACCTGTCGCTGGAGCGTAACGGCCTCTACCCCCTACGATTCTATGACGAATACATTCACCACCACCGGCGGAACGGCGCATTCGACAACCGTGAGTGGGCTCTCAGACGGCGGCACGTTTAATTATTACGTGCGTTGTACAGACGCATCGAACAACAAAAACACGGATGACTTCCCCGTATCGTTTAACGTAGCGCTCCCCAACCTTGGGGCTCCCGTGAATGCGACAAACAAGTGGGCATGGAGTGGGAGTGGAGGAACCACCGCCGGACAGGCGAATCTCGGATGGGTTGATTTTTGTCCGGATCCCACGCTCGCTGTGCCTGGCCCCGTGGGCACTACAAAGGCATGTGTCTTTGTGGGTGCAACAACACTTCGTGGGTGGGCGAGAATCGAGGCATTCAAGAGCAGGCCAACAGGATGGATCAGTATGAGTTCGCAGGATGTCCCCGGTGCGCCAGTCTCGTGGCAAGTTTCGCGGAGTGGCAGTACGCTTTCCGGCTGGGCATGGAGCGAAGATTTCGGATGGATCAGCTTCAACTGCTCTGATACCGGAACGTGCGGGGCCATAAATTACAGTGTCACCATTGACGGGACAAATAATTTCCATGGATTCGCATGGAGCGATCAATTCGGATGGTTGAGTATGAATAGCGTCGAAGGCGGAGGCGCAGTTGCATACAGAATTTCTTTTTAAAAATCTTATCTCTTATATATACAAATTAATGTAATGCGCCCGAGACGACTATTCTTGAGGAAGACGTCTCTCGGCGAAGAGCAATAATGAAAAAATTTATCTCGATCCATAGGAAGGGTCTTTTGCACTCTCTTCAACTCTCCCGTACGCAGATTGTTTCTCTTGGGGCAATTGCTCTCATGGGGTTTTTTGCCTTCATGAGTCTGGTATTTGCATGGACGTCTCCTTCTGCGGCGCCTCCCGGCGGCAATGTCATTACGAATTGGGCTGCTTCGGGAACGAATATCAATAACGCAAATACCGGCAACGTCGGCATCGCTGATACCACCCCCGCATCACTCTTCACTGTCGGTTCGGGAGATCTTCTCCAGATAAACACTTCCGGCGATCTTATCAGGATCAAGAATGTATCGTACGCTTGGCCTTCGGTTCAAGGCGGTGCGAACACCTTTTTGCGGAATGATGGTACCGGCATACTCACATGGGGAGCCGCGGGGGGGACCGGTACGGTTAC
>CAYJUQ010000013.1:0-17645 GCA_964373425.1 uncultured Candidatus Saccharibacteria bacterium | reverse complement strand
AGAATGTCCGTATTGCGAACGTGTCTTCTGTGGCAAGTCACGAAACCTTGAAACTTGCAGATGGAACCTATCAAGTGCGTGCGTATATCCCGGGATTTGGCGATATTGCGGCAACCGGTAACCCCATTACCATTTCTTCATCAGTAACATCAGTAACGTTTGTGCTTCCTCTTGCCACGGATCGTATCACTCTTTCGGGTACGGTATGCGTGGACGGAAACGCGGATGGCAATTGCGGAGACGGCTCTGATACCAACATTTCAATCGGTGCGTTTGTCTGGGTTGATAAGTTGAGCGGTGCAGGAGGCACCTTCACGGGAAACCATTATGGCACTAAGGCAGGTACGAACGGCGCTTACTCAATAGTGATTGAAAAGGGAACATACAAACTCGGCGCGGACGTACCTGCATATAGTTCCGCCGCACCGGTAGAAGTCACCTTGACGGCAAACACCACACGAAACTTTGTGGTGACGGCAAATAGCGCTAATATTTCGGGATCCATTTATACCGATTCGGCTCAGACTACAAAAGCTCAAGAAGGATGGGTGTGGGCCGAGCGCGTAACATCAGCAACCGATCTTGCGGTTCACTCGTCAGGCGGATGGGCAGGCGCGCCTATCAACAATGGCGACTACAAATTGAGCGTGGGTAATGGATTCTGGAGAATATTTGCGGTTTCAGAAGGATACCAAAAAGCATTCACCAATACCGGTACCTGTGCGGGAACCGGTTGTACCCCCACGAGTCCCACTGGTGTAAATCTTACTCTCACTGCACTTACCAACTACACTCCTCCCGAGCCCGAGATTATTACCTTTACTCCTGCAACCGGTGGAGTGCTCGATGACACGGATGAATCCGGTGTCAAGGTAATAATCCAACCAAATAGTATCACCAATACCACGGTTTCTAGCAGCACAGAACTTCAGATTATTATTTGGGAAACTACCGCGGTCGTTGAGAATAAATCCCAGAAGTCACTTACCGGAAAAAGTATTGAGATCAGCGTGGTTGATCCTTCAAGCGGTACCAAGATCAAAAACTTTAATCCCGCAATCACCGTGGAATACCATTATACCGACGCAAGTCTTCCCGTGGGGGTATCGGAAACCGAACTTTCCTTCCAGGAAATTGATCCGGTAACCGGTCAGTATGTGGACGTGCCTTCGGTGGTAGATACGGTCAATAACGTTATCCGTGCAAGCACAAAGACCCTTTCTGCCTTCGCGTCCGGTGGGTCTACCGGAGCTTCGCCTCCGGCAACCCCTGCGACTCCTACCGCAACCCAGAGCGGGTCGAATATAACCTTAAGCTGGGCCGCAAACACCGAGTCAACTGTCGTGGGGTATGAAGTGTATCGCGATACCAGCATAACGGGCACCTTCCCGAATATTTCGGGTGACTCAACCGCGGGAGGCACCTTTGACCAAACAAAACTTGTCCAGCGAACCTGTACGGGCGCAGGACAGACATGTACGTATAGCACTACCGTAAGTCAAAATGGCACCTACTACTACAAGATCCGGGCGTTTGTGAATGGTTCTACATCCTCTGCTTCGTCCGCCGCAGGAAGCGTGAACTATGTAACTCCGCAGGGAGGATCGCCGGCGCCATCGTACTCGCCGGCACCCACGCCGACTCCAACTCCAACTCCCGAGCCGACTCCAACCCCGACGCCTACGCCGACCCCAGAGCCGACACCTACACCCACTCCAACGACTTCAACCTATACTGATGGAACTCTGATTATGGCAACTGGATCTCCTGATATCTATGTGGTTCGAAATGGGATGAAACTCTACGTTCCTTCATGGGATGCGTTTCTAGCGGCAGGATACTCTTTGAAAAACGTACAAGAAGTTTCCGCCTCTGATGTGGCCGTGACAAAATCTGCAGCCCTCTTCCGGGTAGACGGCGACGACAAGGTGTACGTCATCAAGGGCCGTAATACGCTTCATGTTCCAAGCCCAGAGGCGCTCGCCGCTTGGGGATACGCATGGAGCGATGTCGCCCTTGTTCCCGCGAAAGACGTGTCAGGATTTAAGAAGATTACCATTGCGAAAGTGGAAGGAGATGACAAGGTGTATGTGTTGGGGAGTGGAGTCAAGCGGCATATCCCGAATCCCGATGTGTTCAACGGTTCGGGATACGCGTGGTCCTCGATTGAAACAGTAAGCGGAACCGAACTTGCTTCATATGCCCAGTCAGGACTTATCCGTGGGGCAGGACAGACAAAAGTATATCTTGTCGAAGGAACTTCAAAGAGATGGGTTACAACGGGTCAGGTCTTTACCTCTCATGGATACAACTGGGCGTACATTCAGGGAGTAAGTACCGCAGAGCTTGCTGCATATACGACAGGCTCCGATATCACTGAATAGTGAGCAAAGAATAACTACCTCTGAAACGAAAAGCCCTCCGAGTTTGACTCGGAGGGCTTTGGCAAGATGGGGGCTTGACAGGTAGCCCAACCTCTCTTATATTTGGTGGTATTATCATCTTTTAGTAGATCATATGTCGGAAAAACACTATCTTACGAAGGAAAAATTAAAAGAACTCGAAGATGAATTGAAAGAACTTATAGGGGTAAGACGGAAAGAGATCGCAGAGCGCTTGCGCGAAGCAGTCGCTCTTGGCGATCTTACGGAAAATTCAGAATATCAGGAAGCAAAAGAAGCGCAGGGATTTCTTGAGGGACGTATCCGGGAACTTCAAGATACCATCACCAACCACGAAATTATCAAAGAGCATGCCTCAGGTCAGCGAACCATCGTTGGTTCCCGAGTAAGAATTCGGCGTATAGGTAGTGAAAAAATAGAAGAATTTACTATTGTTGGATCCGAGGAAGCGGAACCCGTAAAACACCGAATCTCCAATGAATCACCTATTGGACGGACGCTTATCAATAAAATTCGTGGGGAAAGATGCGAAGTGCAAACTCCTCAAGGCATCGTCTCCTACGAAATTATAGAGGTTTCTTAACCAAATCCTTTAAATAGGTTATCGAACCCAAACCCCCATTTGAAATGGGGGTTTACGGTTCTTTGCCCCCACGCTACAATAGAGAAAGATTGTGAGATTACGTATGCTAAAAGATATCAAAAAAAACCGTCTGAAGAAACGTGACGAACTCCGTAAACGAGGTATTGACCCGTATCCCTCGGTCTCTCGTGCACACACTCCTATAAAAGACGTGCTTCTCAAATTCGACGAGCTACTCAAGACCCCGGTTTCAATTTCGGTAACGGGACGGATTATGTCGATGAGAAGTCACGGCGGAGCAACGTTTCTTGACCTCCGTGATGCGAGTGGTGCACTACAGGCTCTTTTTAAACGCGATGTCATTAGTAAAGAACAATACGCCGTTTTGGAATCACTCATTGATATTGGAGATATCCTTTGGCTTACAGGGATGCCTTTTAGAACGAAGCGTGGCGCGGCAACACTTGAGGTGGGGGAGTTTGCCATCCTTGCAAAAACAGTGCGGCCGCTTCCCGAAAAATGGCACGGGCTTAAAGACCGTGAAGAACGGTACCGGAAGCGATACCTCGATTTTATTTTCAACCCCAGCGCACGCGCCGTATTTGAAGTGCGTTCACGGGTTATTCGTGAGTTGAGAAATATATTGGATGCGGGGGGATTTTTTGAGGTGGAAACTCCGATACTTCAGGTGATACCGGGGGGGGCCCTTGCACGCCCATTCAAGACAGAGCTTAATGCGCTTAATCTCAACCTTTACCTTCGCATTGCACCGGAACTTTACCTCAAGCGTCTCCTCGTTGGCCAATTTGAAAAAGTCTATGAACTTGGTCGTGCATTCCGCAACGAGGGGATGGACCGTTCTCATAATCCGGAATTCACGCTTCTGGAAGCGTACATGGCGTACGAGAATGCAGAAGGCCTCATGCGTTTTGTCGAATCTACTCTCACCACGCTCATCCAAAACATCATCGGCCAAGAAGTAATAGCATATGAAGGCCATACTATTGGTATGCGCCTACCTTGGCAACGCATTGAATACGGGAAACTCCTTCACACATATACCGGGATTAGCATGGATACTATATCGATGCCGCAATTACGAAAAGTGATGAAGAATCTTGCTATTACTGTCGGAAAACAAGCGAATAAATGGGAGCTTATCGATGAACTATATAAAAAAACGTGCCAACCGAAGCTTCTTGCCCCCACGTTTATAGTAGATCATCCTGTCGAAATTTCTCCGCTCGCAAAGAAAAAACCGGATGATCCGACAAAGGTAGAACGATTTCAACTTATCATCGGGGGGATTGAAATTGTCAACGGATTTTCCGAACTGAATGATCCTGGAGACCAGCGTGACCGGTTTAAAACCCAAGAACGCCTACGTCGGGATGGGACAAAAGATATTCATCGGATGGATAAAGACTTTATAGAAGCGCTCGAATACGGCATGCCCCCCGCAGCGGGTCTTGGCATCGGAATCGATAGGCTCGTGATGCTCCTTACCAATACGCACAATATTCGGGATGTGATTCTTTTCCCAACCATGAAGCCTAAAAAATGAATCAGCTTCTTATCGCTACATCAAATCGCGGGAAATTTAAAGAATACGAAATTATTTTCAGGCAGCTTGAAATACCCCTCAAACTGCTTTCGCTTCAAGATTTTCACATAACCCAGTCCCCCGAAGAGAGTGGTACGACGTTTGGAGAAAACGCAAGAATAAAGGCGAAATTTTATTATCATATCTCGAAAATGCCCACGCTTGCAGATGACGGTGGGATTGAAATTGAATATCTTGGGGGTGAACCGGGGGTTATATCGAGACGATGGCCGGGATACGAGGCAACCGATGAAGAGCTTGTCGCGATGACGTTTGAAAAACTACAGGGGGTGCCGTGGAAAAAGCGCGGTGCCACCCTCCGTGTGGCCATTGCGTTTGTGTTTGACGAACAGCATCTCTTCACGTTTGAAGGTGCGTGGCATGGCTACATTGTCGAGAAGCGAAGCGCCGCCGCCCGTCTTGTGCCCGGCTACCCATTTCGATCTCTTTTTTGGCTTCCCGAAACGGAAACCGTACTCGGCGAACTCCCGTTTGAGAAAGAAGTGGAGCTTGGGCACAGAAAACAAGCGCTCTCTAAGACGATCACCCTTCTTAAAAGTCATTTGGTGGCATAATTACGCATATATGCTTGATATTAAATTTATTCGTGAATATCCCGAAGAGGTAAAAAGGGGAGTGAAGAATAAAGGAATCGAGGTGGATATTGATCGGCTTTTGAAATTGGATGAGAAACGAAGAAAACTGCTTCAAGAAGTGGAGGGACTTCGTGCGAAACAAAACAAGGCGACAGAGGAGATTGCGAGAAAAAAGGGTGGGGAGGAACGTAACGGGGGGGTTGAAAAGATGAAAAAATTGAAGAAAAGTCTGAAAGAAAAAGAAGAAAAACTCAAAGATGTTACAGAAAAACTTGAAAAGCTTATGTTCGGGCTTCCTAATATGCCTCTTGAGGGCGTTCCTGTGGGGAATGAGAGCAAAAATGAAGTAGTAAGGAAATGGGGAGAGCCGCCTCAATTTGATTTTGAGCCAAAAGACCATGTGGAGCTTGGAAAGAATCTCGATATCATTGATATAGAGCGCGCTGCGAAAGTCTCGGGGTCTGGTTTTGGGTATCTTAAAGGAGGGGGTGCGCTTCTTGAGTTGGCGCTTGTCCGTTTTGCTATGGATCGTTTGACCCAAGAAGGTTTTGTACCCGTGATTCCTCCGGTGCTTATTCGGCAGCAAACCACCGAGGGGTTAGGCTACTGGCAGGCTGGCGGAAATGAAAACTTCTATCTCGTCAAAGATTTTCAGTTGGACGAGGCCAAAAAAGAAAAAGGGGTTAACTTATACTTGGTAGGAACCGCAGAACATGCGCTCGTCCCCATGCACAAAAATGAAATTCTTGACGAAAGCGAACTCCCAAAAAAATATGTTGCATTTTCTTCCTGCTTCAGAAGGGAAAGAGGTTCTTATGGGAAAGATGTTCACGGGATCCTGCGTGTGCACCAATTTGATAAGGTGGAAATGGTGGCTTTTGTAAAACCGGAGGATGATGAGAAGGAGCGCCGCAAACTTCTCGAACTTGTTGAAATATTCATGAAAGACCTCGAGCTTCCCTACCAAGTGGTGAAACTTGCAAGCCAGGACCTTGCATTCCCCATCGCAGAAACCATAGATATTGAAACCTGGATTCCCTCGCTGGGAAAATATCGAGAAACGCACTCAATTTCTACGAGCACCGATTTCCAAGCACGACGGCTGGGGATTCGCTTCAAATCAAAAAAAGAAAAGCAGACAAGATTTGTTCACATTCTTAACGGAACTGCATTCGCAATCGGGAGAACGCTCATTGCGATAATCGAGAACTATCAAACAAGAGACGGAAAGATAACGGTGCCAGACGCACTCACAAAATATACAGGATTCGATGTAATACGCTAGGCTGTCTTTATGGCATGTTTACATAAAGGAGAGGAGACGAAAGGGTTCACGCTTCTTGAACTTCTCATTGTTATCGCAATTATTGGGCTTCTTGCGACTATGGTTGTTATGGTCTTCAATCCCGGCGAAACGCTAAAGAAGGGGAGAGACGGACAACGATTTTCTGATCTTTCGGCGCTCCACACTGCACTTGCATTTTACGCTATTACATTTCCTGAAAAGTCTCTTTGCGATACATCACGAGTATATGTCACTCTTCCTTCCGAGACAGCTTTTACATCATGTCCGCCTCCTGTGGGGTTTAGCGGCTGGTATCAGGTTGTGAAAACCCAACTTAAAAACATTGATGGGACGGGATGGCTCGGTATCAATTTCGATGAAGTTCCGGGAAAATCTCCAATTGGATTTCTCCCCATAGATCCACGAAATACCGTTACCGCATCGTGTCCGGATTCTGCGGGTGATGCCGATTTCTACTACCGTTTTGCCTGTGACATGGTCGACCATACCTGGGAATTTGACACACGTCTTGAGAGTGAAAAATATCGCACCACCGAAGATCGTGATGGCCTGGATGGCGGGAACCATGAGAAACGGTATGAGATAGGAAGAGATACAAAATTACTTCCTGCAGACGAATAAGAAGGGTGTACCATGCTTTCTATTAACGATCTCAAATCGGGAATCTATATTATCTACCGAGGGGAGCCTCACGAGGTACTTGAGGCACATCATCTTATGCTGGGAAGGGGTGGAGGAATGGTACAGGCAAAATTAAAGAATGTGAAAACCGGAAATGTAATAAACGAAACGGTTAAGGGAAGCAACGTATTTGAAGAAGCCGAAATCACCTATAAAAAAATCAAATTTCTTTATCACCACCGAGGAGTATTCACCTTCACACTCCCATCAAATAAATCTCAACGTTTTGAACTTTCCGAAACGGTTATCGGCGATGCAAAACCCTACCTTATCTTGAACCTTGAACTTGAAGGAGTTTACCTTGGTGAAGAAGTAATAAATGTGAAGTTGCCGCCCAAAGTAGACATGAGAGTCCGAGAAGCGCCGCCGCAAGAGAAAGGAAACACCGCTCAAGGCGGGAGGAAACCGGTTACTGTCGAAACAGGCCTCAAGGTGAATGTCCCTTTTTTTATCAGTGAGGGAGAAGTAATACGGGTCAACACGAAAACAGGGGAGTATGTTGAACGAGTAACAGGAACAAAGTAAAAACCGAGTATATACCCGGTTTTTAAATCCCTTTTATTTTATTTCGTGGATAAGTCCGAAGGCTTTTGCATCCTCTGTATTCATCGCCACTCTATTTTTCATGACGTTTCGTACCTTACGGATACTCTTCCCGCATCGTTCACTCACGATTCGAATGTAAATATCCTGTCCTTTTTTGCTCTCGAGATCTGTTTGGTGAAGTTCTGATACGCTGAATTTAGCATCCTTAATGCTTAGGGTAAATTCGTGGAATCTGAATATCGTGTGTTTCCCCGCGATTCGCCTTTTGCCTGCGAGGAAGATGATAATTGCAGCGGAATCCGTGTTGCCGAGCGCAACAGTGGTGAGTGAAATCCCCTTCAGTTCCACCCAGTCATAAAAGCCGAACGCTGTGAAAGGATCGCCTCCCACGCTTGAGATAAGAAGAATAATATCAGCGCCATTGTTTTCGGTAAGTACGTTCTTAATACGTTCTTTCAGTTTTTCGAGAGATCCCTTGGTTACTGACTCGTTGAATGTAATCTCTACTGCTTGTTTCTTTTTCCTTGCCATATATATCTCCCTCGTCTTTGAAACCCGGTTTGTAAAAGACCTGTATGTATAATAACGTATCCATAAAAAGAATACAAATCCCCATGAGAAGTGCTATACAATATGATCGGGAAGGCCTGCGAACTTGGATCGAGGTAGATACGGCTGTACTGGGTCGTAACCTTCGTGCGCTACGCAGGGTACTCACAGAGAAAACGAAACTTATGGTGGTAGTTAAATCCAATGCCTACGGGCACGGTCTTTTAGGCGCGGCGAGAGTTGCCGAAAAAGCGGGTGCGGATTGGCTTGGCGTTGATTCAATGCATGAGGGGGCCACCCTTCGTAATAATAGAATACGTCTCCCCATTTTAATACTCGGCTATACACCGGGGAGTGACCTCATGCATACGCTCACCCACAATCTTGACCAGATAGTATATGATAAAAATACTATTCGACTGCTCGCCCGGCACGCGCGACGCCTTCGGAAAAATGCGTATGTGCATATAAAGATTGAGACAGGAACTTCACGGCAAGGGATCACACCCGAAGCCCTCACTTCGTTTCTCGCCTATATTAAACGGTATCCCGAGATCCGCATCCGTGGGATATATACACACTTTGCCGAAACCGAAAATCCAAAAAGTAGATTCTATAGGACCCAACTTACGATTCTTAAAAAGGCGGCGGCGATACTCGGTCAATCCCAGTACATAAAACCTATACTTCATGCTGCAGCTTCTTCCGCAACCCTTCTTTATTCGGAAACACATCTCGATATGGTTCGCGTCGGCATCAGTTACTACGGTCTTTGGCCTTCCCGTGAAGTAGAACGCCTTCTGGGTAAACAGGGTGTGGCCCTTAAGCCCGCACTTACATGGAAAACACGTATCGCCCAATTGAAATGGTTAGAAAGAGGGACAACGGTGGGATACGATCGTACGGAACGCGTGCGTCGCAGGTCACACGTTGCGGTATTGCCAGTGGGATACTGGGATGGTTACGATAGGGGTCTTTCGAGAATCGGAGAGGTGCTTATACGAGGAAAACGATGCAGGGTACTTGGAAGAGTTTGTATGAATATGATCGTGATTGATGTAACCGATCTCCGAAATCTTCATGTTGGAGAACCGGTTACCCTTTTAGGAGGATCTCGCAAAAGCGAAATTTCTGCAGAGGAGATTGCAAAGAAGATCGGCACTATTAACTATGAAGTGGTAACACGGATTAACCCCCTCATCCCACGGTTATACCTTTAAGGCTTGGGAGGGATTTTTATGCGTACATTCCATCCTGCACCTTTTAACCCCCATCGTTACACTCAAAGAAGTCGACGATCTTTATCACTCAAGGGCATCTTTCTTATACGTATATTCAAACGACGGGGTGTGATAATTTCACTTGCCTCGTTTTTTATTCTTGGTGCTATCGTATGGATACTTTTTGGTTCCCAGCTCTTTCTGCTTCGAAATATCTATATACAAGGCGAGAAAAATATTAAAAGAGAGGATATCGAAAATGAAGCGCTCGGCGTTTTGGAACACAACTTCTTTATTACAAAAAAGAACCTGCTCTTTTTCAAAAGTAACCAATTAGAGGGAGAACTTCGCGCTCATTTTCCTCGTATCAAGACGGTAGCCATCATTAAAAAGCTGCCCGACACACTTGAAATCACGGTTGAAGAAAGAAATGCGATAGGGGTGTGGTGTAATGCGGCAGCCCTCTGTTTCTATATTGATAGCGACGGGGTAATTTTTGAAGAAGCACCCCTCATCGAGGGGGGGCTTATTCTCCTTATTGAAGATCAAACTGCGGGCGATCTACAACTTGGGAACGCCCCGCTTACACGCGACGACATGGCACTTTTTACGGAACTGAAACAAACATTTGCGAAGCACCCCGACCTCCCGGCAATTAAACGATTCGTGAAACGCTCCCAATATGGAATAGACGCAATAAGCGGCGAAGAGAACCTCGCCATTATGCTCGATACGTCCCATACCGTATCCCCAGAACGTATTGCGATAATCGTAAAAGAGGTTATAGACTCGGCGGGAAAGAAGGGAGAGGATTCAATACTTGAGTACATTGATCTGCGTATTCCGGGGAAAGTGTACTACAAATAAAACCGTACCCATTCTTTTATTCCCCAAACACCGTTTCTACCTCGGGTATCATTTTTTCATCTACCGGAAGCGTAAGAGTCACTGTGGTCCCGACACCCTCTTCCGATTCAATAAGTACATCGCCTCCATGACGTTTCATAATATTTTTCACAATATAGAGGCCAAGCCCGGAACCTTCCGTTTGCATACGCATCACATTTTCCCCCCTGAAGAATTTTGAGAAAAGCCGTTCCATTTGCGCGCGGGGGATACCCACTCCCGTGTCTTTTATTTTCACCGTAAGGAATTCATCTTTTTGTTCAAGCGTTATTGTAACCTCTCCCGCCGGGAGTGTGTAGTTAATTGCGTTATCGATAACATTTTGGAGTGCGAGGCGCAGACGCTGCGGATCAATTTTTATAACCGGTAGTGATTCGGTTGATTTTCTAAGCGAGTAGCGAATGTGCTTTTCTCGAAATCGCGGTTCATAATCCTGGAGAAGGTCGGAAATTATCTTTTCAACAGGAAACACCACAAATTCATATCCGAATCTACCCTCTTCGATCCGTGAGACATTGAGGAGATCAGAGACAAGTTTAATCATACGTTCATTGGTATAGAATCCGCGTTCCAGGAACGTTTTTTGTTCGTTGGTAACCTTCCCTATATCGCCATCGAGTATCATCCGAAACGTCCATTTAATTGCGGAAAGGGGGGTACGAAGCTGATGCGCGGCGATAGAGATAAATTCTGATTTAAGACGGCTAATCGTTTTTTCGCGTGAGACATCGTGAATAATTCGTACTTCGCCAGAGAATTTATTGCTTTCGCGAAGCGGAAGACGAGTTAATTGAAATATTTTCTCATACGGAACTTCAAGTCGTAACTCCTGCTTCTCGAAAGGAGGAATTTTTTGCCTGATAATCTTATATAGCTTTTCAAGTCTTGGTTCTTTTTTGAGGAGGGCTTCAATTAAAATTTTTCCGTATACGTCATCCTGAGTAACTCCGGTCACCTTTTCCATGGAGGCGTTAATAAAGATAAGCCTTCCGTCGCTATCAGTAATAAGAACACCGTCTGGGATTACGTTAAGGATTGAAGAAATTTTGTTCCTTTCGAGGGTGAGCGTTCGTAGTACTTGCTGAAATCCGGAACTGATAAAGCTCGCAAGGATTGCGGCAATGTACATATTCGCCACAAAGACCGCGAGGTATCCAATTTCTACATCTACATTTGGTTTAAGAAAGTTGGTGAGCGTTTGTTTTGCGGGAGAAGGAGGTAGGGTACCAGATTTCTCAAGAAAGTATTCAGTAATGACGAGGAACGAGGCGGCAGTTGCGGTAAAGAATATCCCCCGGGGTCCGTGGAGGGCGATTGCAATAAGAATGGCAAAGAAGTAAAAATTTACAATATAGCTCCCAATACCACCCGCAAAGTAGAGAATAACGGTAAAGATGATGAGATCGATCGGTACAATCATGTTATTAATAACTGCCACCGTCGTTGCGCTCACACGGAGATGATCACGGAGAAGCCAGAGAAACCAAAATGCGCTCGCATAAAATACAATGGGCGCTCCAATTCGTAAAAGAATAGGGACGTCGAGCTGGATGCGGAAGATAAACCGAAGGATTATTTCTGAAAATATAAGAAAGAGGGTGACGGTAAACCACCGGGTGTTTAAAATCCAGCGAAGCGTTTCAATTTTCTGTTTTTTCTCTTCAGCAAACATTGTTTCTCATCTGTTTCGGGATACCCCCGTGTTATTCAAATTTGTAAACTGCGATTGAGGATCCCACTATAGCGAAGGGTTCTTCAATCAACCAATCATATCGCTCTTCAGGACGAGGCATATAGTTTTTTACCGGTTTCGCGCGTCGTCCCTGAAGTTCTGTGAGTGAGATTGCGAACCAACCGCTTGGGGGATGCCCTTTCTCCGGTCCCCATGGGATGTATCTATCCCCGAGGTAGTATCGCGGGTCAACGCCTCCAAAGTAGTGCATGCGGATTTCGGTGATGTCATTCTCTTCGATGAACGTAAGGAGCCTTTTGAAATCCTGCCCCCAATCAAGATTTGAATCCACTGCCCACCGGTAGCCATTCTGCCGGCCTCCTGCAATTTCGTTAAAGTAAGGGATGAATTGGGGGTATGCTTTAAGCGTTGAGGCAAGGTACCAAAAAAGGAGGAGTCCTACCACGAGTCCACTCGTGACAATTCTCATGCCTTCCTTGATGTTTTTTCGCAATTCTTCGCCAAGCGTTACTCCCGCTCGAGAAGAATATGCGGGTTTTAACCATAGCGCCACAACTTCTCCAAGAAGGATGTAAAGAAAAGGAAGCGTGGGGAGAAGATGGCGAACACCGATGTTCAAATTACTTCGAAGGCTTAAAAACCAATAGAAGACAATGAAGGCAAGCATCGCAAATTCGGTAAAGGAGATCTCGATCCGCCGTGGAATATCGTACGCGGCCTTTCGGCTTCGTGCTACTTGCCCCGCTACTTTTTTGAAAAACCATAGAAATGCAAGAAGGGTAAGGACATGGAATGCAAGCGGCAATTTAATGAGGTAGACGATGGGGAAGTAGAGAAACCGTCCTCCGGAGGTAATCTCGCCTAAAAAGAAGGTGGCGTTGCCATGAGCTGAGCGGTGAAGCACCATAAAAAAACCAAGAAACCATTGGGCATATGGTCTAAGAAGAGGTTTATCTGCTGCCCACACCGTAAGATCTGCAGCAGAACGCCGCAGATAGGGTAACGCCCCCCTAAGGCCGTCTTTTTCGAGTGCCGCTCCAAATGGTATTGCGGTAATTTCCTTCCCGCCGCCATAATCTTGTAAGAGAAAGTCGGTGTGCGCTTTTTGAAGCTCTGGCGGATAATTCCACACATGATATTGATATACGGGGAATATAGTGACGAATGCAATCCCGAGGATGAATACCGCGGAACGAACGTAAAAAAGAAGCCGAGGAAACAGATTCTTCGCCCCCCCCGTTTTTTTTAGCCCTTTCGTCACCTCGAGTAGAAAAGCTATCGTACCAATAACCACAAAGTAGGGGATAAGCACAAAGGTAGAAAATTTGAGAAGAAGGGCAATACCAAGCGTACATCCGGCAAGAAAGAGCGTACGCTCACTTTGTTCTTTCAGGAACTTGAGAAAGTAATAGGTGGCGATAAATATTCCTGCGGCAGCCCCCACGTCTGTGGTAACAAGCCTTCCGTGTGCAAGAAATTCAGGAGAAAAACTATAAAGGATAACCGCAACGAGCGCCGCGATATTCCCACCGCGTTCCTTCGCAAAACGAAATATATAGTAGCCAAGTATGAGCAAGATAAGGAGCATGGGAAGACGCGCGAGGAGTATAATGGTATCCGCATCGTTTCCAAGGCGCCACATAAATTCTCGGCCAAATTCCCACTGATCGTTTATATTGTTTACCCATGAAGGGTGTGTGTCGGGAAATTTCAAATCAAGCGTGAGAAGCGGAAGCCCCGCAAGATCTTTGATGAGTGGGGGGTGTTCTGGGTTGATGCGGTAATCTCGTTTTAAAATATAAGAGTACCCCGCAGGAATATGAGAAAGCTCATCCATGGTGAGCGAATCCTGAATCATACTGAAAAACCCCATCACCAACATGAGAGCAAGGAAGAACGCGGCAATATATTCTGTTGTACGATCGCTGGGCGTTTTCACTACTTTTAGAATATCATAATTTAATCGGGGATGAAATTGATGCGTACCTCAACCTTATTTGTAACGGAAGAAGTGCACCCCTCCCTGCATTGTTTCTTCTATCCCCGGAAGGTAACTGGAGAGTGTATCTCTTAGGCCATCATCCATTCTCATAGGAATGATTACCGCAGGTGTTTGAAAATTAGTATGAGGAATATTTTGGGGGAGAAGATACGCTATAGATTCATCTCGCCCGGTTATAAACATGACGGTTTGGGCAGGCATAGGAATGCCGTTTACGGGTACCCCATTTTCGTTCACAATAACAAATCGATGCGTATTTTCAGGAAATGAGTTGAGTAGTTTCCCGATATCAACAAAGTAACGCGTGAAGGCGCCGGCGGTATCTGGATGATTTCCCCATATAACAAAGTAGGCCCGGTAGCTAGAAACAGTAAGTATCAGGAAAAAGAGACCTGCGCCGAGTACCGTAAGACGTGTGGTGATAAACGTCTTTGCGAATTTCGTTGAGAACCATTTACACACGTACGAAAACCCAACTGCGGCAAGAAGATAGCTTGGGGGAATGGCACCAATAGAACGAAGCGCGTGTGGAAGCCCTTCGGCGGTAAGTACCGCAGGAAGAAGCATCACAAAAAACCAGCTCATAAGCAGTGTGGAGCTCGTAAGCGAAAAGGGAACCTCGTTTCCTTTTGAAAAGAGGGCGTTTTTTATCCCGAAGGCCATCTTACGAAACGTCACACCGAATCCAATAAGAAAGAGAATTCCTACGGGGAAAAAAAGCTCCGGGGCACCTGAAAGATTGTGACGCCAATTCTCATCTCCGCGGATATGAAACATACCGAGTGTCTTCCAAAGGCTTCTTAGGCCTTCAGCAACCGGAGCCTCTGTCGCAAAAATGGAGATACCCGTAGAACGCGACATGAAATCCTGAGGATGGTTCACAAAATAAAACACCATGGGGAGTGCCACAATAAAAGCTGCGCACATAAATAGAATCCATCCACTAGTGGGGAATGCGCCGCGAGATGCAATCGCTCGATTCTTAAAATAACGCAAAAGTTCAGCCGCGAATAACGTACCTATAATAAGGGGGGCAACACGGAACGCGATATAAGTATGGAAGCCAAGTCCGAAAAAGATCCCTGCAAAAATCCAATTGAGTTTCCCCTTGCTTCGCATCGCGCGAAGAAGAAACATGAGAGCGAATGAGAGAAGGAAAGGAACCATAATCGCGCGGAAGGGGATACGGGAAAAATTGAGGTGCCAGAACGACGTTGCGACAAAAAACGCTGCGCCAAGCGCAATGAGTTCGTATGTGGCTATACGCACCTTCCCAAGCACTATCCCATCTTGCTCTTCCCGAAAAAGTTCCTTACCAAGAAGGTATATCCCGAGTACCGTCGCCGTCCCCACAAGCGCGGAAAGAAATCTTAGTTGCCAAATACCGACTCCGAAAAGCCAAAAAACAACGGCAATACCATTAATAAAGAGCCCTTCACGGCCATTGTTATCCGGATAGAATATACGGAAATCAAGAGATGCCGCTGCACGCGCAGCCTCATTCCCTTTTATTGCTTCATCGGGATAGAGGCCGGGAGGGAACGCATCAAGCTCCCAAAATCGTAAAAAGGCCGCAAGGGCCACAATTGCGATAACAACACCCATCAGTACCCATTGTCGCTTTGGACTTCCATTCACAAGTAAATTGTACCATATCTTGCATGACTTTGCTCGTCTTTTTTCCGGTTCTATGATATAATAGAAAGTGAAAATAATACCTTACTTGCCTATGAAAAAATCAGATAGTATCGCTATTCTGGTTCTCGGTGAGATTGTCGCAATTTCGCTTATCCCGCTCCTTCTCGATGTCGGACTTACTGCTCGCCTCAAGGCTCAATTCGGTATGAATCCGGTGTTTGTTTTGCCTGTTTTCGTACCAATCGCCGCATTCCTCGCCCTCTGGGTCGCATTTTTTATAGGGCAAAAACTGCCCTTTATTTTTCAAGTGGGGAAATTCACTGCGGTCGGTATTGCAAACACCACCATTGATTTTGGGGTCTTCAGTCTTTTGAAATCGGTAACTGGCGTTACCTCCGGCCTCATCCTCCCGGGTATCAATGTACCGGGGTTTAGCGTGGCAGTGGTGAATAGCTACCTCTGGAATAAATATTGGACGTTCGGCCAAAAGGAAACGCGGCAGATCCCGGGTGAATTCATACAATTTCTTGTAATAAGCATCATTGGTATCATGATAAACAGCGCCCTCATTTATATAATCACTACCATTATTAAACCGCAGTTCGGTATTGATCCTAATCTCTGGGCAACGCTTGCGAAAGGCATTGCGACACCCGTATCAATGGGCTGGAACTTTGCCGGCTATAAGTTCATCGTATTTAAAAAACGGGTGGCAACGGTCTAGCTCATTGATGCATTCTCCGCTCAGATAAAAACGGGGTAGGGAACCCCGTTTTTCAATCTTTTCATTTTTAATAAATGTGGTACGATTGAGAACGTAGTATGACAAATGTAGTACTCTATCGTAAATACCGACCGCAGACATTTGCCGAAATTATTGGGCAAGAGCATGTGGTGCGCACCATTACGAATGCGCTGAAACAGAACATCGTGGGGCATGCCTACCTTTTCAGCGGCCCGCGAGGCACAGGGAAAACAACAATTGCACGGCTTCTTGCAAAAGCGCTCAACTGTGAAGCTAGGCAGGAAAAATCATCAACGTTTGAACCGTGTAATCACTGCCTTGCCTGTGAAGAGATTACGAAGGGACGGGCGCTTGATGTGGTTGAGATTGATGCCGCAAGCCACCGCGGTATTGATGAGGTGCGAGAGTTAAAAGAGATGATGCGTGTCGCACCCGCAAGGCTTCCCTACCGTGTGTTCATCATAGATGAAGTGCATATGCTCACCAAAGAAGCCTTCAATGCGCTTTTAAAAAGCCTCGAGGAACCGCCGCACCACACCGTCTTTGTGCTTGCGACAACCGAAATCCATCGGCTTCCCGCAACCATTATTTCGCGTAGTCAGCGTTTCGACTTTCGAAGAATTACTCTTGACGATATCGTCAGGCGACTCATAACGATCGCCAAGAAGGAAAAGATATTCATAGATGAGGGGGCGCTCCGCCTCATCGCGCGCGCGGCAGACGGATCGATCCGGGATGCAGAGAGTATGCTCTCGAAACTCATTAGTTTTACAGGTGATGCGATCGCGAAACGAGACGTTGAAGAAATACTGGGAATCGTTGATCGCGTGCACATCGCCATGTTTTTACAACACCTCACACAAAGAGAAACTGCCGAGGCGATAACACTCGTCAATAAACTTGTGGATGAGGGGTTTGATCCGGCACAGTTTACAAAATCAATGGTTGAATACTGCCGTACGCTCCTCCTTTTGCGAATCAATCCGGAGTTAATAAAGAATAGCTTGTCCGGATTTGATGCCGAAGAAGTTACAGAGCTTACTGAACTTGCGAATGCGATTTCCGAATCGAAACTAAAACAGCTGATCGAACTTTTCATTCGCGCTGAAAAAGAAACGAAAACGAGCATCCTTCCGCAGCTTCCCCTTGAGCTTGCAATAGTCGAGTTTTTGCAA
>CAYJUQ010000012.1:16428-18048 GCA_964373425.1 uncultured Candidatus Saccharibacteria bacterium | reverse complement strand
ATCGTAAAACCACTCTTTACCGAGTGGTTTTTATATAATAAGATAAAAACCACCATGACCGATGTCACGCCATTGGTACGAGTAAAAAATCTTTCGGTAAGCTACAACGGCACTCCTGCAATCGAGGGGATTGATTTCGATGTGTATTCGGGAGAGACACTCGCAATTGTGGGGCCCAATGGTGCGGGGAAAACCACAATATTTCGAGCTCTTCTCGGCCTTACATCTTACAAAGGAAAGGTGATGTGGAAGAAAGGTGTTCGTATTGGCTACGTGCCTCAACGCATGAGGATAGAAAAAGATACGCCGCTTAGCGTCAAAGAATTTTTTGACCTGAAGGGTGGGGGGAAGGTAGAGACTGCGCTTGGGGCCGTGGGCCTTAATGCATCAGTTTTAACTAAGGCACTTGGTATACTCTCTTCCGGAGAACTCCAGCGTGTACTCATTGCGTGGGCCCTCACAGGAGATTCTGATATTCTTCTTTTCGATGAACCGACTGAAGGAATTGATGTAGGCGGGGAGGAGACGATCTATAATATTTTACATAACCTTCGTGAGAATAAGAAACTCGCCGTCATTGTTATCTCGCACGATATCTCAATGGTGTATAAGCATGCCGTGAAAGTACTTTGTCTCAATAGACAAAAAATTTGCTACGGTTCACCCGCGGAAGTCATGAATGCGGAAAGCCTTCGGGCCCTCTACGGGAAAGAGGTAACCGTCTATCCCCACACACACGCCTAACATGGACTTTATCACAAACAACGTGGGATTGAGTGTTCTTGTGGGTATTTTTGTGGGAGGCGCCGCGGGATATCTCGGTTCACTCATGATTCTGAAGCGCATGGCGCTCGTTGGCGATGCGCTCTCGCATGTGGCACTTCCCGGAATGGGGCTTGCGTTACTTTGGCATGTGAATCCTTTTATTGGTGCGTTCGTTGCACTTATTCTGGGTATTTCTGCGATATGGCTTGTTGAGACGAAAACAAAACTCCCCACCGAGGCGCTCGTGGGGGTTGTCTTTACCGTAAGTCTTGCCGTGGGGGTGCTTCTCACGCCCGAACCGGAGCTTATCGAGGCACTCTTTGGTGATATTACCAAGGTCACGCCGTTCGATCTCTTACTTGCGGCAGTTCTTTCCATTATTGTGCTCTTCGTTGCCAAACGCATCATGGCAAAGATGGTGCTCGCAACGCTTTCAGAAGATCTCGCAAAGGCGAACGGCGTAGCGGTAGATAAAATGAATTTTATCTATCTTTTGCTTGTTGCCACGATCGTTGCGCTAGGGATCAAAGTAGTGGGGACGCTCCTCATGGGTGCGCTTGTTATTATCCCTGCTGCCGCCTCGAAGAATGTCCACACCACATTAAGGGGGTATTCGTATACCGCATTCATTTTTGGTCTTTTGAGTATGGTCATCGGGATCTTGATAGGTTTGTTTTTCGACCTTGCGCCGGGACCAAGTGCGGTTCTGGTAAGCACCGTATTCTTTGTTTTCTCTATAGTTATAAGAAAAAGCAGGTGAGAGTCAATTACAAAACTCCCCCGATTGCAATCGGGGGAGTTTTGTAATTCGATAACAAACGTTACTTCGCTACAACCCTACCTCGAATCATACCG
>CAYJUQ010000012.1:9709-16328 GCA_964373425.1 uncultured Candidatus Saccharibacteria bacterium | reverse complement strand
GGGGAAGAGTGAAAGAAGTTTTAGGAATAGTCCTTTCATGCTTTTTTCTTTGCGGCCTCCGCCTTTTCAAACATGGCTGCAATTCTATCCACGGCCCGTACGAGTGCCTCCGCAGCTTCTCTTGAGACCTCCTGCTTATTTTTTGAACAGAGTTTTGTTGCTTTCCAGAAAGTTTCATGTAAATCGGAGAATAGGTCAAGATGTTCGGGTTTGAAGTAATCAGTCCAGAGAATCAAGAGCTCTTTCTTGCAAAGTTGCGCGTGTTCTTCTTTTGTATCAACCATGCGGACGAATGAGTTTCGCGCCTGGAGCATCTCGGCCGCGCTTAGCGCTTCGGTCGGGAGTGCGAGGATTTTATCCACCATTTTGAGCACCGTCTCTGCCGCAATCTGTGCGGGCTTCGGATTATAGATGCCGCAGGGAACATCGCAGTGCGCAAAGGCAACCTCTGTGGGTATGTAATGGCCAAGAAAACGAAGAATAGGTTGTATGGATATATACATAGAGAACGTGGTGAAATAGAGCGTGTTTTCTCCATAACCCGAATTATGGAGAGGATACGCTCTACCTTATTAACGTATGATAAGCGCGGAAAGACCGGTTGTATCGTGCAAGTAGAGGGTGTGTGTATTTTCGACATACCATATGCCAAGAGGAGTGTCACCTTCGTCCTTTTCAAGCGTGGTGAGTGCAACGGTATTACGTGTATCCCTCCCATCGATTTCAGTGATCTTGAGCGTGTTTCCCACAACAAAGAAAATGTGCTCCCAATCTTCGCTATACCAACGTACGTGTGTGGGCACTTCTAGAAGACGGGTGATAAGAATCTTTTCCCCTTTTTTGCGGAAAGGCTGGATGGCGATATCGTCAAGTATAGAAATCCATATCTCATGCGGTGTCCACCAAAGAAGCGTCTTTTCAAGTGCGGAAAAAGCTGCGCCCTTCACCCCACCCTCAACCTCTTTCCTGAAAAGATCGCTTGCCGGCTCTTTTAACCAAAGCGTCCCGTTTTCGATAAGGGCAATGCGCTCACCCGCTATTATAAATTGATAGGCGGTATCCGGATCACGCACTCCTTCAAATACCATTGGAGAGATTTGTTCTTTCCTGCCGTTTTCAACAGCTACTTTTACGACAATTCCCGTGGGTTTTTCAAGGGCGAGGATTTTATCTCCCGTAACCGTAAATGCCGCGACATCATCAAGGATGGTACGGGGAATGCCATCTTTCGTGTCAAAGAATGCGATACTTCTCGTGTTCATTTTTGGATACCCAAGAAGGAGGATGAGCGCATCATTGCGTTGAGGGGAGACGTATCCCTCAAGGATTATTCCCCCTACCGGCAATCGACGAAACCGCGGCTCTTGGAGATTTATAGAAATGACGGCATATTTTCCTCCCTTCTCTTCATGGAGGAAAATATGTTCGAGATCGGATGATGTATCAAGGATCGTATACTTGGAATTCGGCATGAGTGTTTCACGACGCACGGACTCTTTGGTTTTTGTATCGAGTACGATAAGTTCGTTTTCCGAAGTGAGGATTGCAGCACGAGACGCATTCTCGGAAAGGGCAACATCACTAATACCCCTCCCATAGATGAGTTCTTTTGGCAGATTTTGTTTGAGAAGGAGGATGTTCCGCGCTTCGGTAACTTTTTCGGATTCGACACGCATACGTTTCCTCCATGTGTGATACCCATCTTTTCTCACCTCGATTTGATACTCGCCGGGAACAAGATTGGTAATGAACGCTTGTTTTCCAAAAAGATCAGTTTGCTTTTTTAGCTTTTCCCCGAGGAACACATCGGCATTTGCCTCCGAGGCCTTAATAAAGATCCCACCGGTTTTACTGACCGTTCTTGTGGCAAGATCCAAGCGATATCCCCTTGCATAGAGGATTGCGACCGGTGCCGAAACCGTAAAGAGCAAAAGAAAAGCGGAAAAGAGAATCGTTCGGTGAAACTTTTTCATTCCATATCTCTTTTTACCACAGCGTTCTTTTCTTGCCAAATATGTATTTTCCCGATATGATGGGTTGAGAATGGCAAAGCCGCGCACCCAAAAATTTGTGATCCACGGCCCCGCGCGACTTAGGGGAGAGATTGAAGTGCGGGGTGCAAAAAACGCCGCAACACCTATTCTTGCCGCATCCCTGCTCACAAGAAACCCCTGCATTATTCATAATATTCCTCGTATTCAGGATGTCTTTCGAATGATTGATATTATGCAGAGTATTGGCGTGAAGGTTTCATGGCTTGGGGAATCATCACTGCGGGTTCGTGCAGAAAAACTTGATCTTAACGGTCTTCATAAGGATTTGGTCCTTTCCCTTCGCTCTTCCATTCTTCTTCTCGGGCCACTGCTCTCGCGTCTCGGACACGTAACACTCCCATATCCTGGAGGATGTCACATTGGCGCGCGTCCCATTGACGCACATCTGAACGCGTTTCGAGATTGGGGCGCGGTGGTGCACACCCGTAACAACGAAAGCGTAACGCTCTCGTTGCCGCAAGATACTCGTTATGCTTCCCATATCATCCTTGATGAGTTTAGCGTTACCGCGACAGAAAATATTCTCATGGCGGCAAGTTGTAACCCTCATCCTCTTCGTATTCAAATTGCCGCAGCAGAACCACATGTTCAGGAGCTTTGTCTCTTTTTACAAAAACTCGGTGTTACAATAAACGGAATCGGGACCCACACCCTTACCGTGCGAGGCCGAAAGGTTCTTGGCGGCGCAACGCACATTCTTCCCCCCGATCCAATAGAAGCTGGAACGTTCCTTGTGATGGGCGGACTTGCGCAGGGTGCGATAGTTGTCAAGAATGTTGTACCGGAGCATCTCGATCTTTTCTTAAAAAAACTTAAAGATATCGGTATCCGTTGGCAGATTGTGAAAAGACGGGGAGCGCTTGCTGATATAGAGGTGCGGCATTCACCGCGCCTCCGGCCGTTCCGCGTACAGGTACTTCCTTTTCCGGGTGTTCCTACCGATCTTCAATCGCTTTTGGGTCTTGCGGCGACTCAAGCGCGTGGAGAAAGCCTCATTCATGATCCGCTCTATGAAAATCGATTTCGCTATACAAAGGAACTGAAAAGAATGGGAGCCCGTATCGTGCATCTTGATCCCCACAGAATTCTTGTTTCTGGGCCGACCCCTTTGGACGGCATTGCAATGCGGAGTTTTGATTTAAGGGCGGGCGCCACACTGATTATCGCGGGGCTTATCGCAAAAGGTACCACCACAATTTCCGGTACATACGAGGTGGATAGAGGATACGAGCGAATAGAAGAACGGCTCCGGGCGATTGGGGCACATATCACAAGAGTATAAGGGTATAAGGTATAGCGACTAGGGTTTAGCTACTAATCCCTAACCTCTCATCCTTAGCCCCCAAATGTTTGTTTATTCGTAAAATAGGAATCGATTTAGGAACCGCAAACTCTCTTGTTTTTGTTCCAAAGAAAGGGGTTTTACTCAACGAACCCTCGGTTGTTGCCGTTTCCCAAGATGATAACCGCGTGCTTGCCGTCGGGCTTGAAGCGAAAGAAATGATTGGACGTACTCCCGAAACCATCACTGCGTATCGGCCGCTTCGCGATGGTGTGATCGCCGACTACCGTATTACCGAAGCAATGATTCGGTATTTCATCAACAAGGTAAGCGGCAGGATACGACTTTTCAAGCCCGAGGTTATGGTTTCAGTTCCTGCGGGGATCACGTCAACCGAGAAACGTGCGGTAATCGAAGCAACGGTAAAAGCGGGGGCGAAAGCTGCGTATGTCGTAAAAGAACCGATTCTTGCCGCAATCGGCGCGGGAATTCCCATCAATTCCGCTTCGGGTCACATGATTATTGATATTGGGGGCGGGACCTCAGAGATGGCGGTAATTTCGCTCGGCGGAATTGTAAGTTGGGCGTCAGTTCGCGTTGCGGGGGACAAACTCGATCAGGCAATTGCAAATTACATCAAGCAAGCGTATAACCTTGCCATTGGCGAGCGCACTGCAGAAGAGATTAAAATTCGGATTGGAAGCGCGCTCCCCGTAAAGAAAGAGGAGACCATGGAGGTTAGAGGCCGAGATCTCATTATGGGCCTTCCGAAGACCATTGAAGTGACCACGAATGAGGTTGCGGAAGCAATGGCAGGGGAGCTTCGAGAAATCGTGCAGGCGATAAAGACAGTGCTTGCCCAAACCCCGCCGGAACTTTCGGCCGATGTCATGGATAAAGGGATGATTGTATCCGGCGGAGGAGCACTCCTTCGAAACATCGATGAACTCTTCCTTCAGGCGACCGGTGTCCCTTGCTATATTGCGGGTGAGCCGCTCCTTTGCGTCGCGAAAGGTACGGGGGTGGTCCTTGAGAACCTTGAAGCGTATAAACGAAGCATCGTGTCGAAAAAGTAGTACTAAGGACTACAGACTATAGACTACAGTACGATGCGGTAGACTGTAGACTGTAGATAGTACAGCATGCGGATTGGCATTCATGCCCTCGCTGCATTTAAGAGGGAGCGTACGGGGGTAGAAGAATACGCATATCAACTTGTCCGTCACTTAGCGATGCTCGAGGAGGCCCGAAAGCATCAGTTTTTTTTATATTGTCCAAAATCGCCGCGGGGAGACGCTCGTTACGAAACGTTTTTTAATGTGTCGCATATCGGGATCAGGGAATTACCTTGGCCGTTCATGTGGACACAGATGCGGCTTCGTCGGGAACTCTCGAAGAACCCCCCCGATATATTTTTTAGCCCCGCACATGTGTTGCCGCTCTCTCATCCAAAAAATTCGGTGGTGACGATTCAGGGGCTCGAGTATGAATATTTTCCTGAACATTATCCTTCCTGGCATCGACGATACCTCGCCTGGGCTACCCGTTTTTCACTAAAACGCGCCCGAAAAATTATTGTCCCCTCGACGAGCACGAAACTTGATCTCGTGGGGCTTTACGGAGGTGATCCAGAAAAGATTGTTGTCATCCCACATGGAATAGATAAAACCAAAAATCTAAAACCTGAAGCCCCCGCCAAAGCCCTGCCCGCCTGCCAGTCGGGCAGAGCCTCGGCGGGCAGGCAAAACCTAAAACCTAATATCAAGAAGCCTTACATTATATATATAGGGAGAATCGAGGGGAAAAAGAATGTGGAGGGGCTTGTAGAAGCCTTTACCATCTTCAAAGAAAAGTACGAACTACCCTATACGCTCGTGCTCGTCGGGCCTGCGGGGTTTGGGTATGCAGCGATTTGCGCTGCCATTGCCCGTTCACCAGTTGCAAAGGATATTGTTCTTACGGGTTGGGTGAGTGGAGAAGAAAAAATGTCTCTTCTCGGGGGGGCAGATCTTTTCGCGCTCGTCTCTTTTTATGAAGGTTTTGGGCTCCCCATTCTTGAGGCACAGGCGCTTGGTGTCCCGGTGGTGACATCCAATATCTCAAGTATGCCCGAAGTTGCAGGAAGAGGTGCGATATTCGTTCACCCGGAGGATCCGGAAGATATTGTGAAGGGAATATATAAAATCATCGGCGATCAATCTCTACGGGAGAAGCTCGTAACACATGGTCGGGGAAATGTAGCACAATATGATTGGTTCGGCACCGCGCGAAAAACACTCGAGGTATTAATGTACCCCACATCATGAAAATTGCACTCCTCCATGATTACCTTATTCGTTTTGGCGGTGCCGAGCGGGTGCTCGAGGTGCTGAGTCGTATGTTTCCCGAGGCACCAATTTATACGCTTGTTGCGGATGAAAAACTTGTAAAAAAATACTTCCCGCGGCGCGTGATCACAAAAAGTATTTTACAGGCATTGCCGTTCCAAAATTTTTTCGAGCGTCATCCGCGACTCCTCCTGCCATTCCTACCAGTTGCGGTTGAGACAATAAACTTGCGGGATTTCGATTTAGTGATAAGTTCATCGTCCGCATTCATCAAAGGTGTGATTGTACGGCCCAGAACTATACATATTTCATATATTCATGCCCCTTCTCGGTTCTTGTGGGACTGGAAAGATGAATATATTCAAACTTTCTTTCCTATCAAGAAAGCGCTTGCGAAGCTCGTGGTCCATTATGGAAGAGTCTGGGATAGACAAGCTGCGGCGCGTCCCGATCATCTCATTGCGAATTCAAAAGCAACACAGGAGAAAATTTGGAAATACTATCGACGGGAGGCGAAAGTGATCTATCCATCCGTGGTGACAAATAGCGAATGGCGAATTGCGAATAGCGGGTCGAAAAACGATACGTCATTCGCCATTCGCGATACGCCATATTTCCTTGTAGTGAGCTACCTCACGCCTTACAAACGTGTGGATCTCGCAGTAGAGGCATTTAATAAACTAGAGTTACCACTTGTGATTATTGGCGGTGGACCAGAACGGAGACGGTTAGAAAAAATGGCCGCTCCCAACATCTCCTTTCTCGGTTGGCAGAGCGATAAAGTCATTACAGAATATTACCAAGGTTGCAAAGCGCTTATATTCCCCGGAGAAGATGATTTTGGGATGACTGCGGTTGAGGCAATGTCCTATGGGAAGCCGGTGCTTGCGTATCGGAAAGGAGGCGTAACCGAGTCGGTCATCGAGGATATCACCGGTGAATTTTTTGATGACCCG